>JBILBP010000180.1:0-5803 GCA_044353645.1 Planctomycetota bacterium
GTCGTGCGCGTCACCCGTCCCGACGTCGTCCCGGTGTGGGGCACGGCCCTGCCGGCGCAGGCGATGGTCAAGGTCATCCTCCGCGTCGACCTCGAAGACCGCAGCTTCCACAGCGAGACCCAACGCACGCCCTTCAGCGAGGCGCATTTCACCCGCCATACCACAACCCTCGGAGAGCGTCCGGGATTCCGTTTTGCGCCTGCCGCCGAGCGCGTGCTGACGGTATGGAGCGACGGCGGCCGTTATCGCGCCGAAGAGGAATGGTGCACCGGCATCCCCCACCCGATCGAGGCCGAACGTGGCATGACCGGACACGGCGATGCCTGGTCGCCGGGCTGGTTCGAGGTACCCATGGCGCCGGGCGCCGAGGTCCACCTGGTGGTCTCGGCCGAGCGCGATGAGCCGCCTGCCGCCGAGATCCGCGATTTCATCGGCAGCCGCGCGCGCGCGTGCGCAGAAGCCCTGGAGGCCGCCGGCTTCCCTGCCGGCGATCGTTTCGGCCGGCAGCTGGCCCTGGCGGCACAGGCCTACCTCGTGCGCCGCGATCAGGGGCGCACGGTGATCGCCGGCTACCCGTGGTTCCTCGATTGGGGACGCGATACCTTCATCAGCGCCCGCGGGCTGCTCGCCGCCGGACGGCATGACGAGGTCCAGCACCTGCTGACGACCTTCGGGCGCTTCGAAGAGGGCGGGACTCTGCCCAACCTGCTCAATGGCGATCGCGCCGAGAACCGCGATACCTCGGATGCACCGCTGTGGTTCGCGGTGGTCCTCGAGGAACTCGCAGCCATCCGCCCGGCCCCCGCCTTGTATGCGACCAAGGTCGATGCCACGCGCACCCTCGCCGACATCATCCGCTCGATCGCCTGCGGCTATCTCGCAGGCACCGCCAACGGCATCCGCGTCGATCCGGCGAGCGCGCTGGTGTGGAGCCCGGCGCATTTCACGTGGATGGATACCAACTACCCGGCCTGCACCCCACGACAAGGCTACCCGGTGGAAATCCAGGTCCTGTGGCTGCGCCTGCTGCGCCAGCTGGCACGGCTCGAATTGCCACCGGCAGCAAATCAGCCGACCTGGGCAGACCTCGCTGAAACCGCCCTCTCCTCGCTGCTGCATCACTTCTGGATGGGCGAGCGCGGCTATCTCGCGGATCTCCTGATGGCTGGTCCGGGGGTGAGCGCGGCCGACGCGCAGCGCGATGACGCCTTACGTCCTAATCAGATCTTCGCCATCAGCCTCGGAGTCATCAGCGGCGATCTCGCCCGCCGCAGTATCGCCGCCGTCGTCCGCCATCTGGTGGTGCCGGGGGCGGTACGGACCTTGGCGCCAATGCCAGTAACCCTGCCGCTACCACTATTTTCAGCCGTCGGCAAGCCGCTCAACGATCCCCTGCATCCTTATTGGGGCATCTATCGCGGCGACGAGGATAGTCGTCGCAAACCCGCGTATCATAACGGTACGGCGTGGACGTGGCCGTTCCCCAGCGTCTGCGAAGCCATCGCCAGCGCCTGGGGCCATACGCCCCTGGCGGTGGTCACCGCCCGCAGCCTGCTCGGCTCGATGGACATGCTCGTCGATGGCGGCTGCCGCGGGCACATTCCGGAAATCCTCGATGGCGACAGCCCGCACCACGCGCGGGGATGCGATGCCCAGGCCTGGGGCGTCACCGAGGCTCTGCGGGTGTGGAAAAAGCTTTCTCTGCCAACAACAGGATCGACTTGAAAGCTTGCTGAGCGCTCAACGTCACCCCCGGCGGATCGAGCAGGACTTGCGCCAGGGCGGTCTGGTGCAGACAGTGCCCACCCCAGTGGACCATGGCAAGCCAAACCGATATCGACATTTCCTCACTTGCGGCCGCCGATCGCCGATTGCCCGTGCTCACGGCCGGCGTGATCGTGAGCCTGGTCATCGCGCTGGCGGCCCTCGCTGCCGGAACATTCTGGCGGACGGCTGAGTTCAGTTCCTTCCTCGGCCTGATCAGCGCCGTGGCGATCCTGATCAGCGCGGCGCTTGCGGCCACCCGGATACTCGATGGCGGCCGCAGCCGCCTCGCCGAGGCGCTCGTGGTGCGGACCCAGGCCGCGAGCACGGCGCCTGCGCCTGGCCTTGCCCCGGTGAATGCCCTGCTCACCGGCGCCGGCACCGATTACGATCTCCGTGTCGCCGGCGAGACCAGCCGCTTGGCGTGGCTCGCAACCTGGGGACAAGCTGCCTTGATGGTGCCGGCGGCGCTGGCGGCGCTGGCCATCGGCTGGTGGCTGCGGCCCTTGGCCTCGACCGACAACGGCAGTGAATTGGCGCTGGCGGTGGTTGCCGTGGTCGTCGCCTTCCCCCTGCTGATCCTTGAACGCCGCCTTCACCACGATGCCCATGAACGTTTCGCCGAAGGCCGGCACCTTGCCCGTCTGCTACGTCTCGGGGTGTGGACCCTGGTCATCGGCGGCGGGGCCAGCGCCTGCCGGGCCCTCGATGTCGAAGCCGCGGTGCTGGTGCAATGGGTGTGGCTGGGCCTGGTCCTGGGCATTGCCGGCGAGCTCGCCCTGCGCGGGCTCACCGCGCCGTTCTTGCCGGTGTCGCGCGCCGCGGAAGCCCGTGGCCTGGGCGACAGCCTGATCGCCGCCCTGCTGTTCACGCGCGGCGACGGCGCTCTCTTCGGCCACGGTTTGAAGGAACGCTTCGGCATCGACCTCACGCAGAGTTGGGCGATCCGCTTCCTCAAGCGCGCCGCCCTGCCGCTGGTGGCGATCCTCCTGGTGATCGGCTGGCTGATCTCCGGATTGACCACCCTCGGCGTCGCCGAACGCGGCGTCTACGAACGCTTCGGCGCGCCGGTGACGATCCTCCAGCCCGGCCTGCATGCGCATCTGCCGTGGCCCTTCGGCCGGGTGCACCGCGTCGAGTTCGGCCAGGTCCATGAGCTGCCATTAGCCGGCGAACTCGCCGCCGAGCTCACCCCCGCCGCGCTCGCGCAGTTACGTGCCGATGCCGACACCCCGGCGGATTTCGATCGCCTGTGGGACAAGCTGCACCCCTCGGATGCGACCTACCTGGTGCCCGGCACCGCCACCGGCAGCACCGCCACCGACAACTCGAAGGTCGGCTATCAGCTGCTCAACAGCGATGTGCGGGTGATGTGGCGGGTGGCCCTCTGCGATGCCGCCGCCTATGATTCGGTCTACCACGTAGCCGACCCGAAAACCCTGGTACGCAGCGAGGCCATGCGCCTGATGCAGCGGATGTTCGCCACCCGTTCGCTGGCAGGACTGATCGGGGAGGATCGCGATACGATCACCTCCGAGGTCCGTATCGCCCTCCAGGCGCGGCTCGATGCCATCCCCACCGGCCTGGAGATCACCGCCATCGTCATCGATGCCATCCATCCGCCGAGGGCGGCGGTACCCGCCTATCATGGCGTACAGGCTGCCGAGATCGGCGCTTTCACCGACATCGCCCGCGCCCATGGCCAGGCCGCCAGCGTACTCGCTGAAGCCCAACGCGATGCCTATGATCGCCTGGCACGTGGCAGCGCCAGCGCCAGCGAGACCGTGGCCGAGGCCCATGCCGCGGCCGTGCGCTTCGGCGCCGATCATGCCGCCTTCGAGGCCGCACCGGAAGCACTGCGTCTCGAACGTTGGCTGCAGATCGTCGGCCGCTCGCTGAGCAAGGCCCAGCTCACCGTTGTCGACCATCGTCTGCCGATCGACGGCGGACCGCTGATCGATCTACGCAAAACCGCCCCCGGAAATGATTGAGAGATACCGCGATGTCCGGTGACCACGACCATCCCCATACCGACTCCGACCACGGCCCCGGAAACAGCCACGGTCACAGCCACAGCCACAGCCACAGCCACGGTCACAGCGGCCCGGCGGCCCCCGGCGCGACCTGGCGCTACCTCGCCGCCGGCCTGCTCCTCGTCCTCGGTCTCGCGGCGGCGACCATGCAGCTGGTGCGTGCCGGCTCGGCGGCGGTGGTCACCCGTTTCGGCAATCCCGTGCGCGTCGTCACCGAGCCCGGTCTGGCGTGGAAATTCCCGGCCCCGATCGAGCGCGCCGTCGAGGTCGATCTGCGTCTGCACACCACTGCCAGCGGCATCCATGGCGTGCTTACCAAGGACGGACTTTCGGTCGTGGTCCAGGCCTGGGTGGCATGGAAGGTCCCCGGCAACGACGACACCATCCGTCATTTCCTGCGGGCGGTGCAGAACAATCCCGACGAAGCCGCCAACAAGCTGCGGACCCTACTCGGCTCCTCGCTGGAGACCGTCACCAGCCGCTTCGAACTGGCGCAGCTGCTCAACACCGACCCCGCCCGCGTGCAGCTCGACGTCTACGAACAGGCGCTACGCGAGTCCATCAGCGTGCAGGGTCAGACCCAATTCGGCATCGCGATCGCCGGCGTCGGCATCGAGCGCCTGATGCTGCCCGAGACCACCGTCGGCGCGACCATCAGTCGCATGGCTGCCGAACGCGACACCGTCGCCGAAGAGAAGAAGGCCAATGGCCGGCGCACTGCCGGCCAGATCCGTACGGATGCGGAACGTGACGCCCGCATCGCCAAGGCCAAGGCCAACCAGGAGGCGAGCAGCATCGAAGCCAACGCCGGTACCGAGGCTGCGCGCATCTACGAAGTTTCGCATCAGACCGATCCGCAACTCTACACCTTCTTGCGCTCGCTCGATACCCTGGAAGAGATCCTCAGCCCGACCTCGCGCCTGGTGCTGCGCACTGACGCGGCACCCTTCCGCGCCCTGGTCGAGATGCCGACGTTCAGCTCCGCGCCGGCGGCCGGAACGACGCATGTCGAGGCAAGCAAGCCGTGAGCGATCAGCCACCGGTCTTCAAACCCGCGACCATCAAGCCGCTGTTTTCAGCCGCAACCCAAATCGAGACGGAAGCTCCGCCGGTCAAGGTCGTGCCCGAATCGCCACTTTCGGCGGCGCTGCGCAGCGCGTTCAACCTGCTGTACCTGGTGGTGGCGGTGCTGGCGGTGGTATGGCTGACCTCGGGCATCCGCGCGGTCGAGCCGGGCATGCAGGCGGTGGTCTATCGCCTGGGCGCGATCGAGCGCGTGGTGACCTCGGGCCTGGCCCTGGCCTGGCCGCGCCCATTCGAGGAAGTGGTCTTCATTCCTGGCGCCGAACGGCAGCTGAGCCTGGAGGTCACGCGCCTCGACCTGCTCGAACGCGACAGCGATGGCGGCATCATCACCCCGGTGGGCATCGGCCTCGACCCGCGCAAGGACGGCGGCTTCGCGCTCACTGGCGATGCCGGCGTCGTCCATCTGCGCGGCAGCCTGGCCTACGTCGTCGATGATCCGCGGACCTATGTCCTGGCCCGCGAGCGTGTCGCCAGCGCCCTGCCGCGGGTGTTCCTGGCCTCGACCATCGCCGCCTGCGCCGAGCGCGGCCTCGACGGGGTGATGGTCGCCAGTCCCGACTCGCTGAACCAAGCCCAGAACGAATCCGTAGCCCAGAGCCGCGAGCGCCTGCGCGGCGACATCCTCACCGCCATGAACCGCCGCCTGGCGGACTTGAACCTCGGCGTAGCGGTGAAGCGGGTCGATCTCACGGCCTATCTTCCGGACCGCGCCAAACCCAGCTTCGATGCCGTGATCGCCGCCGAGAGCAGCGCCGCCAAGGAGATCGCCGAAGCCAAGACCGCGGCCACCAAATTGTACCAGGAAAGCGCTGCCGCACGCTCGGCGATCCTCGCCGCGGCCACCGCCAGGGCCGAGGAGAAGATCAGCGCCGCCCATGTCGCCACCGCGCGCATCAATGCCGTGCTCGCCGAGAACAGCC
>JBILBP010000181.1:0-5796 GCA_044353645.1 Planctomycetota bacterium
CAGCTTCGATTACCAGAAAATGAATACGACCCTTCGTCTTGATCAGTCGGATTCGATGTTTTCGACGGTCGAATCGATCATTAGCGGAAGTTTCAAGATACCGAGCTTTACGCCCTCAGCCCCGACCGGCGCTTGGCTCAAAATTGCTATTAGCCGAGATTCAGAGCCGGAGACCACCACCACCGACGTAGATTTTAGCGATACGACCCTACAATCGGTTGAGGACTGGGTGCGAGTGAGATTGCCTAAATCGGGTTGATTTTGCGGTACAAGTAAATTGCATGGCTCTCCAACGATTACACGAACTGGGCCACAGCCTCTCGCGTAGCCAAGGTGCAGTCTAAATAATCTTCTTGCCACGCTCGTTCTCGGAGTCTGTTGGGAATAGATTCGTTCGGTTTACTCGGTCTCGCACGGCATCCCTCAGCGGCAGGGCGACGGACCTGCGGATTGCTCGGGCACGGGTAGTCGCGGTGCTGCCGGGAGCGTCCATGGTTAGACCTTCGCGTTCAGACGGACCCCAGCCAGGGTCTCATAGTGTTGGACCAGACCGCTGTGATCTTCGCCACCGTGGCCATCGGCCCGGAGGTTCTTCAGCATCTCCATCACCTGACCCGTGAGGGGCAAGGCAGCGCCGGATTCCTGGGCCGTATCCAGGGCGTTTTGCAGATCCTTGATGTGCAGCCCGATGCGAAAGCCCGGGGCGAAATTCCCCTTCAACATCATCGGCGCCTTGGCTTCCAGCACGGTGCTGCCGGCCAAGCCGGAGCGAATTGCCTGGACGACGACTTGAGGATCGACCCCTGATTTGGCCGCCAACACCAGGGCCTCAGATACCGCGGCGATGTTGAGGGCGACGATGATCTGGTTTGCCAACTTCGTCAGATTGCCACTGCCGATCTCGCCCACATGGGTCACGGACGATCCCATGGCCGCCAGCAAGGGCTGCACCCGGGCGAACGCGTTGGCGTCACCGCCCACCATGAACGCGAGGGTGCCGGCGATGGCCTTCGGCTCGCCGCCGCTTACCGGGGCATCCAGCATAGTGACGCCGACGGCGGCGGCCTTGGCGGCGACTTCCTTCGCCGCCAAGGGGGCGATGGAACTGGTATCCACCAGCACCAGCCCCGGCTTGGCCCCGGCGAGGACGCCGTTGGGGCCAACGACCACGGTCTTCACCTCTGGTGAATCCGGCAGCATGGTGAACACCACGTCGCTCACCGCCGCGACTTCCGCCGGGGTGGCGGCGATTTTGGCGCCCAGGCTGGCCAGGTCCTCGGCCGCCGCCGCACTGCGGTTGCAGACCGTGAGGATGCAGCCGGTCTTGGCGAGGAGGTTCTTAGCCATCGGCCGGCCCATGATGCCTAGGCCGATGAAGCCGATCCGCAGGGGGGTGGTGCTCATGCCATCCCCAGGGTCTTCAGCACCGCCGAGGCGATGGCCTGGGGCGTGAGGCCGTAGTACTCCAGCAGCTCATCGTAGCCGTGGGCGGACTGACCGAACACGTCGGGCATGCCGACCAGTTCGATGGGCACGCCGCCACCGCGCAGGCAGTGGGTGACCACCGCGCCGACGCCGCCGATGATCGAATGCTCTTCGGCGGTGACGACGCCGCGCATGCCGGCCGCGAAGCCACGGATGGCCGCCTCATCGACGGGCTTCATCGAGCTGAGGTTGACGACGCGCAAGGAAACGCCGCGATTGGCCAGGAGTTCCGTCGCCGCCATGGCCCGGGAGACCATGATGCCTTGAGCGAACACCACCGCATCGCGGCCATCCCGCACCAGCTGGGGCTTGCCGATTTCGAAGGTGCCGTCCGCCGGGAAATACTCCGGCATGTCGTTACGGTTCAGGCGCAGGTACACCGGACCGTTGAAGTTGGCGGCCCAGCGGGTCATGGCCCGGGTCTCGTTGCCATCCATGGGCACGAGTACGGTCATGTTGGGGATCGCCCGCATCAGGGCCACGTCTTCGATGGACTGGTGAGTGGCGCCGTCGCCGAAGTCGGACAGTCCGGAGCTGGAGCCGACGACTTTCACATTCACCTTGCCGATGGCGATGCCCTGGCGGACCTGGTCATAGGCGCGGCCCGAGGCAAAGATGGCGAAGGTGTTGACGAAGGCGGTCTTGCCGGTCGCCGCCAGGCCGACCGCGAACGAGGTCATGTTCGCTTCGGCGATGCCCATCTCGAAGTAACGCTGGGGGAAGACATCTTCGAAGTAGCAGCTCATCGTCGATTTGCCGAGGTCGGCTTCGAGAACGACGATGTCGGGATTGGTGTGGCCCAGCTCGACGAGCGTACGGCCGAAGACTTCACGTTGGTTGCTCATGGTTCAGTTCCCCGCCGGGGTGAGTTCACACAGGGCTTGGTCGTATTGGGCCTGGGTAAAGGTGCCGTTGTGGAAGGCGACTTTGCCTTCGGCGAACGAGACGCCTTTGCCCTTGATGGTGTTGGCGATGATCATGTGGGGCTTGCCGCCCCGTACGTCGGCGTTGTTGAGGGCCGCGAGGATCTGGGGCAGATCATGGCCATCGATGACCTGGACCTCCCAGCCGAAGGCTGCGAATTTTTCCAGGTGAGGGCTGGTGTCGAAGCGATCGCAGCAGTTGCCGGTGGCCTGGATGCGATTGCGGTCGAGGACCGCCACCAAGTTGTCGAGCTTGAAATGGGACGCCGCCATGGCGGCTTCCCAGACCTGGCCCTCGGCCAGTTCGCCATCACCCAAGATAGCGTAGACCCGGTTGTCCTTGCCATCGAGGCGCAGGCCCGCCGCCATGCCCAGGGCCATGCTGATGCCCTGGCCCAGGGAGCCGGTGTTGGCTTCGACGCCGGGCGTCTTGCGGAAATCCGGATGGCCCTGGAGGTGGCAGCCGAAATGCTTCACCCGGTCGATGTCGGCCTCGGGGAAGTAGCCGGCCTCGGCTAAGGCGGCGTATTGGACCAGGGCCACGTGGCCCTTGCTGAGGAGGAAGCGATCCCGATCCGCCCATTGGGGATTCTTGGGGTCGTGGCGCATCTTGTGGAAATACAGGGCGGCCACCACATCGGCGATGGAGCATGAGCCGCCTAAGTGGCCTTTCAAATTCACGCCGACGCCGCGTACGATCAGTCGGCGGAGGCGCTGGGCCTTATCGGCGAGATAGGCCAGATCCGGGGCGGAAGTGGGGGAACTGAGGGATTTCATGCGGACTCCTGAGCAAGGAATAGGTCACGGATTTTAGTGAGGCCGGTGCGGCCGCTGTTGAACACCGGAACCCGGGTGTTGGTCAGCAGGGGCTCCAGAGCGGTCATCGAAATTTGCGCGAGGACGATGGCATCGACCTGATTCGACAGTCGATCGATCTCCGCCATCAGGAGCGCATTGTGACGATCCCGGTCGCCGGCCTGCAGGACGCGGAAGGCCTCGCTGCAGAGGACTTCCGTGACCTGAATGGTTTTGCCCGCTTCCTGGGCGGCCCGGTCGAGCAGGCGGCGCGATGAAGGCACGGTGGTGGGCAGTGTTGCCAGCAGCGCGATGCGCGGGCCGGTGCGAACCGCCAGGTCCATCATGTGACGATCGATCTGGATCATCGGCGTGCGGATCATCGGCCGGGCGTGCTCGGCGGCCTGGTTGAAGGTCGAGCAGGCGAGGAGGATGGCGTCGACGCCGTACTCCTGCAGGTTGCGGGCGTAATCGGCGAACTTCAGGAAGTTGATCGGCGGGATGCAGCCCACCGGCGCGGCGTTATTCGCCATTTGGATCGTGTCATCGGCGAGGTGAGCGATGATCACCCCGGGCAACAACTCATCGGCGTAGCGTTGGACAATGGGGGCCGTGAGCAGGGCGGCGTGGATCACCCCCAGTTTCTTTCCCGACAGCAGTTTCTCGGTCGGTTTTTTTTCAGCGAGGGGGGTGGACATGGGGCGGTTTCCTGGGAGATGGAAAGGCAATGAACGTCCTGGCCGCCCGAGGGGCGGAGAGGTGAGCAAGCGATGGGTGCCGTTATCAGGCCTGGTATCGGAGGAATTCGCGCGTCGGATTCAGGCCGGCGTCGAGGAGGGCCAAGGCTGCGGGACCGTCGGTAGTGAGGTCGTTGGTGTACCCTTCAATGCTGATCCGTCGGTCGTAGCCCTTCCGGCTGAGGATGCCGAGGAATCGGCGCAAATCCGGATCGTGAGCACTGGGGTAGCCGCGCTGGTGCGGATGGGATACGTGGACGTGGGCGAGCAGATCGGCGTGGGCGGCCACCTGGTTGAGGGATTCGTGCTCCACCATCAGGTGGTAGTAGTCGGCCAGCAGGCGGATCTCCGGCAGATTGATGGCCCGGACCATGGCAGCGGTTTCCGCCAGGCTGGTGAGGGTATTGCACTCCCCCTGGTTCAGGTGCTCGATGGCGACGGTGATCCCGTGCTGGCGCAGGATCGGGACGATGGATTCGAGGAATTCCCGGATCTGGTCCACGGCCTGGGCTGGGGTCACGCCGTCGGGCCGACGACGGGCATCGGCGCTGCCGAAGACCACGGTGGTGATTCCCAGGGCGCTGGCCCGGGCACAGGCTCCTGACACATAGGTCAGCTGTTGTTCACGGCTCGCCCTTGGTCCCACCACCGGCACTGTGGCCGGCAGGAAATCATTACCGGTTTCGCAGGGCAGGCCGAGGTCCGCCAGGCGGTTGCGCACAGCGGTGAATTCGTCGGGGGAAAGGGCCGCCAGTCGGCGCACCGGCATTTCGATGTAGGCAAAGCCGGCCGCGGCCACAGCGGGAGCTACGGTGATGCCGGAGCCTTGCGTCGGGGGCACGAGCATGTTGGCGCAGCAGCCGAATCGCATGGAGGCTTCCCTGGTGAAAAGTAGTGCGGACGGGCGCGATCTTATTCAACAAAGTTGAATTTTCAAGTGGCAGCTTGGAGATCGGCTCACACTCGAAAATTAAGGGAAAAATCTCGGTTAAAAAAGATTTTTTCGGGATGTTCGGTTTTCTTTCAGCCCACTGAGCGAAGCTCAATCGATGAATTGTTGAATGAAAGGTTGAAGGCTGTGGAGCCGGCGACCGCCGTTGCCTGAGACCTGAGCTTGCAACCGGGGTGGGTGTTACGGGCGACCTGGGGCAGGCAGGTGGGTCTGTCCCAGTGCCTACTCCTGACGTCACCTATTCGAACCAGGGTCAGCGGCATTCTTCAGCAACTTCTGATCACGCCAAATGGGTGCAGGAAAAAAAGGCTCTCATGCAGGACCGCAGACAGCTTGACGGTGCGATGGAATAACCGCCGCCCTGGCTCGCCGGAATAGGTAGGTGACTGATCTGATGCCATGGGCGCGGTGGATGAGTCGTGCGACCAGGTTGTTGAATCCCGCTATCTTTCCGTTGGTGATGTGGTGCTTGGCGTAGGCAATGATCTCTGCTGCGCTGCGTCGTAGCGATGCGGCGAAAGCTTGGATGGGCTGCGCCGCGCTCTTGGCCGCGAGTGCGATCCAATCGTCGAAGGCGGTTGCCAGATTGTTCGGAGTTGGTCGCCCAGGACGTAGACTTCGCTGAGAGGCGCATTTGCTGCCAGAAGCGCATCAAGATCGACCTGTTGCTTGGGCTTCAGGGTGCCCTTCCTGGCGCAGAGCTTGTAGCAGAGCTTGTAGCAGAGCTTGTAGCGCTGACCCTTGATGAAGGACTTGTCTTTCTTCTCTGCGTCATGCCACGCCTCTCTGCGAACGGCATCGATGGTCGTGTTGTAATTGGCGATGATGTGGAACTTGTCCAAGACGACATCAGCGTGCGGCAGGTATTCGCGTATGACGTAGATCAGCCATAGCGGGCAGTCCG
>JBILBP010000182.1:0-5786 GCA_044353645.1 Planctomycetota bacterium
CCCTTTGTCGAGCTTCTGCGTGCTGGTGACCTGACGCCAGCCGCCGATGAGCGCCAGTGGACCGATGAGGCGCCAGTTGAGCTGGGCGACACCGTCGATCACATCATCTCGATCCATGGCTCCGCCCATGAGCCGGGCTTCGAGGCTTAGGCTATCAGTGAGGCGGACCCAGCCACGCGCGGCGGCAGCGGGCACCAGTAAATCCTCGCGGTTGCCGGTGGCGGGATCGAGGTCTTGGGTGAGCACGCCGGCGCCCAGGGCTATGCCCACTCGATCGATCAAATCCAGTTCCCACATGGCCACGGCATAAGCGCCGGTGACTTTGGCATCCTCGCCATTGACGGTATCATCCTTCCACTGCCAGGCGCCGGCATGGATGCCGGGAATCAGCGGCACCGGCACATCAAGGTAGGCATCCACCATGACGTTGGTGTGGGCATCCTCTAAGCTGATGTTGCTGCCCGAGGTCGAGCCCCCGCCTTGTGTCTTGATGGTGGCCGTCGGCTGCTGATACCACGCCGCCGCCGAGACGCGGAGGTAGGGATCGCTGAGGTTGTCCGCCGCGTAGGCTGAATTGCCGCAGGCAGCATGGGCGCAGGCCACGAGGAAAGTGCTCAGTAGAGATGTCGAAATGCGCATGACGTCGCCTAGTAAAGTGGTGAAGGCGTGCGCAAGCTATGTCGGGAAGATAATCGCGGTAGGGAAAAAAGCGCTTCGTCATTGGCTGACGCGCGCGGCATACACACTCTCGACCCATGGCGAAAAAAACCGCGCCCGCGAAGACTGAGAACAAAAGCGTCAAGAAGGACGCCGCCAAGGGCATCAAGCCGGGTGGCACCTTAGAGATCCTTTACAATCGCAAGCTGCGCCACGATTACGCGATCCTTGATACCTGGGAAGCCGGCATCGTGTTGATGGGCAGCGAGGTCAAGAGCCTGCGCAATGGCGACGTGCAGTGGGGCGATGCCCATGCCCGCCCCAGTCCCAGTGAGGAATTGTGGCTCTATGGCCTGCATATCGGCGAATACCGCCAGGCTGGGGTATGGGGCCATCAACCGCAGCAGCCGCGCAAGCTGCTCATGCATCGCAAGGAGATCAACAAGATCATCTCCAAGTTGGCGACCAAGGGACTGACCATGGTTCCCGAACAACTGCTGTTCCGCAGCGGTAAGGCCAAGGTCGTGATCTGCCTCTGCCAAGGCAAGACCCATGGAGACAAGCGGCAAGATCTGATCAAACGGGCGCAGGGCAGAGATGTGGAAAGAGAGATATCGAGGAGGACGAGGGGGAAGGATTAGAAGTTTCGGAGCTCGGCATATCGAGGCCTGAAGCTGCAAAGCTTCGAAATCTGGTCGCTGGTCCCTGGTCCCTGGTCCCTGGTCCCTGGTCCCTGGTCCCTGGTCCCTGGTCCCTGGTCCCTGGTCCCTGAACACCGCTGATCACCTTCCCGTCGTTCAGCGCACCTCGCCCCCAGGTACCCACAACACCTCCGCCTGCCCCCCGCCATTCTCTTTTCTTGCCCAGATAAAGCACAGATCCGAAAGCCGATTGAGATACCGCAGGCAATTCGGATTCCACGCCCGGACCAGATCGGCGTGCTGGGCGGCGACGAGGTCGCGCTCGGCCCGGCGCACCACCGTGCGCGCCAGATGCAGCCACGCCGAAGCCCGGCTGCCAGCCGGCAGGACGAAGCTGGTGAGCGGGGCGAGGCCGGCATTGGCCGCCGTCGCCCAGGCTTCGAGGCGTGCGACCTGGGCCTCGGTGATGCGCGGGATCTTGGCTTCCCAGGGGCTGCCCGGCGGGGTCGCGAGATCGGCGCCGAGATCGAAGAGGTCGTTCTGCACCTGCGGCAATTCGGCCAGCGGCGCGTCGAGCCGGACCACTCCCAGTAGCGAATTGGCCTCATCGACGCTGCCGATGACGGCGATCAGCGGGTGATCCTTGGCGATGCGGCTGCCGTCGCCGAGGCCAGTGGTGCCTTGGTCGCCGGTGCGCGTGATGATCTGATTGAGGGTTACCATGCGGGCACGCTACACGTTACTACGGCTGACGCACGCCGCAGGCTGGCCCTTCGCCTGGCGCGCTTCGGCGTAGTCTCTTTGCCATGTCCGCGATTGCGATCCAGGCCGACAGCCTGAGCAAGATCTTCCGCACCTACGATCGACGCCCCGGCTTGTGGGGTTCGCTGCGCGACCTCGTCGATCGCCAGCACCGCGAGTTGAAGGCGGTCGATCATATCTCCCTGACCATTCCCCAAGGCCAGGCGATCGGCTACATCGGCCCCAATGGCGCCGGTAAGAGCACCACCATCAAGATGCTCACCGGCATCCTCACGCCGACCTCCGGCAGCGTGCGCGTCAACGGCTTCGACCCGCATCGCCAGCGCGGGCAGTACGTCAAGACCGTGGGCGCGGTCTTCGGCCAACGCTCGCAGCTGTGGTGGGATCTGGCGGTGGGCGAAAGCTTCGAGCTGCTGCGCCATCTCTACGACGTCTCGGCCGCCGACTACGCGACGCGCCTGAAGCGCTTCGACGAGGTCCTCGAACTCACGCCGTTCCTACGCACGCCGGTGCGCAAACTCTCGTTGGGCCAGCGCATGAAGGCCGACATCGCGGCCGCCCTGCTGCACAATCCCCCGGTACTATTCCTCGATGAGCCCACCGTCGGCGTCGACGTCGTGACCAAGACCCGCCTGCGCGAATTCCTGCGCGAGCTCAATCGCGAGCAGGGTACGACCATCCTTCTCACCACCCACGATATGCAGGACATCGAAGCCCTCGCCAGCCGCGTGGTGGTGATCGATCACGGCGCGATCATGCATGACGGCACGCTCGCCTCACTGACCGATCGCTATGGTGGCGGCAAGCTGCTGCGGCTGACCTTGAGCCGCGCGATCGAGCTCGACCAGCATGCCGATCTGCCCCGCCAGGGCATCGTCTGGACGCAGCGCAGTCCGGTCGAGGTCGTCGCCGCGCTCGAGCGTGACATCGATTGTCCGGCGACCTTGCAGCGGGTCCTGGGCCTGCTGCCGGTGGCCGATATCGCCATCGAGGAACCCTCGATCGAGGAAGTGGTCAAAGCCCTGTACGGAGGACGCGCCGGATGATCTCGCTTGCCCAACATCCGGATGTGGCGGCGTTGGTGCGCCTCGCCCTCCACGAGGACCTGCGCTTCGGCGGCGATGTGACGTGCAGCGCGACGCTCGCCCCGGGGGCGCAGCTTAGCGGTTGGGTGCGCGCTAAGGAGCCCGGCGTGGTCTGCGGCCTGTGGCTGTTCGCCGAGGTCTTCGCACAACTGGGGAGCACGGTCGAGGTCAGTGAGGTCGCCGCCGACGGCACCGTCGTCAAGCCCGGCGACATCGTCATCCGCATGCATGGCGACGCGGCGGCGATGCTCATCGGCGAACGTACGGCGCTCAACTTCTGCCAGCGCCTCTCGGGCACCGCGACCCTCACGCGGCACTATGTCGAGGCCGTCGCGGGCACGCGGGCGCAGATCCTCGACACCCGCAAGACCACTCCCGGCATGCGCCTGCTGCAGAAACAAGCGGTGCTCGCCGGCGGCGGCCGCAACCATCGCCTCGGGCTCTACGATCAAGTGCTGATCAAGGACAATCACATCGCCCTGATGCCCCCCGGTCGGTTGGGCTCGGGCCCTGCCGAAGCCGTGCGCCGCAGTCGTGAACGCCTGGGGCCGACGGTGATCGTCGAGGTCGAGATCGAAAGTCTGGCGGATCTTGAGCCGTGCATCCACGCGGGTGCCGACATCATCCTCCTCGACAACCTGCCGCCGGCGACGCTGCGCGAAGCCGTCGCCCGCCGTGATGCCTGCGCCGCGTCGCGAGCGGTACTGCTGGAAGCCTCTGGCGGCATCACCTTGGCGACCGTGCGGAGCTTCGCCGAAGCCGGTGTCGAGCGCATTTCCACCGGCGAATTGACGCATTCGGTGCGTTCGCTGGACCTCTCGATGCGTTGCCAACCGCTTTCGCGCTTCGCGGACGAGACCGGCGGATGAGGTTGGACGAAGCGTTAGCGGCAGTGCACGACGCGCCCGAGGTCTGGTGCCTGGCGGGCCCGTGGTCGTTGCTGACCTGGGATGTCGAGCCGGCCACGCTCGAGGACCTGCCGTCGATCGCCGGCCTGGGCGTAGCGGATAGCCTCGGCTGGAGCCGTTTTTCCGGCGGGTGGCTGATGCAGGCTGATTACGCCGGTGCCATGCAGGTGGTGCGCGTGCGCTCGGCGCTGGTGTGGGGCCCGGATGGCGTGTGCACGACGCTGGGCGGAGCGCGTCTGCCCGCGTCGCCGACACCGACCGCTGCGGCCCTCAGCCCGCGTCTGGCCGGTCCCTTGCAGCCGGCCTGGGATCGGGCGGGACATGGCCAGCGCGTGGCGCGCATCCGCGAACACATCGCCGCCGGTGATTGCTATCAGATCAACCTCACCCTGCCGTTTATCGGCAGTTTGGCGCAGGGTGATGATCTGGCGGTCTTCCGTGCCTTGCTCGCGACCAGTCCGGCGCCGTTTGCCGGCTGCATCCGCCGCCCCGGTCAGCCGACCATCGTCAGCCATAGTCCGGAATGCCTGGTGGCCTGTGCCGGCGGGAACATCGCCAGTGCGCCGATCAAGGGCACCCGTCCTCGCGGACGTCGCGCCGAGCTGCTTGCGAGCGGCAAGGACGCCGCCGAATTGACCATGATCGTCGATCTCGTGCGCAACGATCTCGGGCGCGTCGCCCTGCCCGGCAGCGTACGCGTCAGCGATGCCCAGCGCGTCATCGACCTGCCCTATGTCCATCATCGGGCGGCGGAGGTGATCGCGCAGCTGCGCTCGGGTACGCGCTGGCACGAGGTCATCGATGCGGTCTTTCCCGCCGGCTCGATCACCGGCGCGCCCAAGCGCAAAGCCATGGAGCTCATCGACCGTTATGAAGTCGCCCCGCGCGGCGCATATTGCGGCAGCTTCGGCTGGATCGGCAACGACGGAGCCGGCCAGCTCAACGTTGCGATCCGCACAGCGCTGATCAGTGGCAGGAGCATTGCCGTGCATGCCGGCGGAGGCATCGTCGCCGACTCGGAAGGGGACAGCGAATGGGACGAAGTTCGCGCCAAGGCCTCGGCCCTGGCGGCGGCGCTCGGAGAAAGCGTATGAAATCTGCGGATATGGTGCGTGCGCTGCTGCTGAGTGGGATCGTGCTGATGCCGGCCTGTGCCCGCAATGTGGGCTATTCCGGTCGGGGCGTGTTCAATGAAGTGCTCACCTCCTCGCCCACCGCCTTGGCCGATGCCGAACGCGTCGATGCCGCTCAGCACCTGTACACCGATGGCCTGTTCGACCGTGCCCGCGAAGCCGTCGATGGCCTGCTCGCCGATGGCGTCCGTCATCCGCAGGTGTTCATGCTCAAGGCTCAGCTGCTGCGCCAGGCCGGTGATCTCGATGGTGCTATTTCCTGGTGCGCGAAGGCCGTCGAGGCCTCGCCCGCGTGGGTCGAGCCACGTGTTCTGGCGGCGCAGATCCACCTCGCCCGTGAGCGCTACGCCGCCGCTGCGAGCTTGTTCGAAGACATCGATCGCCTGGCGCCGCGCGGACCGTGGGGCGCCTATGGTCAGGCGGTGGTGGCGGCGCAGCGCGGCGACCATGCGCAGGCGATCAGCTTCTGCGAGCGGGCCCTGGAGCGCGATCCCGACCACGAGCCGAGTATCCAGCTGCGCGCCCAGTTGGCGCGCTTGAAGGGCGATACGCTCGGAGAAGAACGTCTGCTGGCGCGTTATGTCGCCCTGCAACCCATGG
>JBILBP010000013.1:0-18646 GCA_044353645.1 Planctomycetota bacterium
GTGGGACAAGAAGTCGTTCGTCGGCCTCGAGCTCGACGGCAAGACCCTGGGCATCGTCGGCCTGGGCAAGATCGGCAAGCATGTCGCCCAGGTGCTGCAGGCCGCGGGCATGAATATCATCGCCTACGACCCGTTCCTGAGCCCGGAAGTGGCTAAGGATCTGCGCATCGAATCGGTGTCGGTCGAACAGCTCCTGGTGCGTGCCGACTTCGTCACCTTGCACACCCCGCTCACCGAACAGACGCGCAACCTGATCAATGCCGAACGCCTCAAGACGATGAAGAAATCGGCGCGCATCGTCAATGTCGCTCGCGGCGGCATCATCGATGAGGTCGCGTTGGCAGCCGCCTTGAAGGCCGGGACCATCGGCGGGGCGGCGATCGACGTCTTCGCTGAAGAGCCGATCCCCGCCGGGCATCCCCTGCAGGGCCTGCCGAATTGCATCGTCACCCCGCACCTGGGGGCCTCGACCGAGGAAGCCCAGGTCAAGGTCTCGGTCGACATCGCCAACCAGTTCAATGCCTACTTCGCCAGCGGCAAGATCATCAATGCCGTCAACGTGCAGCTGCGCGTCGATCCGGCGATCGACGGCTACCTCGCCGCTGCCGAAGCCCTCGGTGCGGCGGTGGTGCAGACCCTCGACGAGCCATTGAAGGGCTTGGAGGTCACCGCCAAAGGCCCCCTCGCGAAGTACGACACTAAGCCCTTGGCGGTCGCCGCCCTCAAAGGCGCACTGGCCAAGATCAGCGACCAGGTCGTCAATTTCGTGACCGTCAACCAGATCGCCAAGGATCGTGGCATCACCCTGACTTCATCGAGCCAGGAAATCGCCGACGGCGCTGATCAGTTGATGATCACCGCCATCACCGCCAGCGGTCGCCACGTCATCGCCGGGGCCTTGGTCGCCAACCAGCTGCGCGTCCTGCGCTACAATGATTTCCCGATCGATCTTCCGATCGGCGGACATCTGCTGGTGATGGAATACCCCGATCGTCCGGGCATGGTCGGCAAGTACGGCACCATCCTCGGCACCAACCGCATCAACATCGCACGCATGGAAGTCTCGCGTATCGATGGCCGCGGTGATGCTCTGGTGATCCTGACCTTGGATGATCCGATGCCGACCGCGGTCTTCGAAGAGATCAAGACCATGGTCAAGCCCAACAAGGCCTACAAAGTCAGCTTGTAAAAAGTCAGCTTGTAAAAAGTCAGCTTCCTGAACGCGGACCACGGTCCGCGTTCAGGCCGCGGTCGCGTACCACTGCAAAAGCTCGGCCAGAGAATCGCCGCGCAATAAACTGGTGCGTTGCTCTTCGCGCCCGGCGAAAAGATTGCCGGCCCGATACCAGCGCGTGAGCTGTTTAAGCTTGTTGTGACATACCGTCTCGCTGCGCAGGGCGCGAATGGCCGTCGCATAGGCCTGGACGAAGTCTGCAGCTTGCCGGGCGGTCGATGGCGGCGCGCCGTGGGCGGCAGCGAAGATCCACGGATCAGCCAAGGCCGCACGCCCGATCATGACCCCGTCGCAACCAGTCTCGGCGAACATCCGCGCGACATCGCCGGCCTCATCGACGGCGCCGTTGCCGATCAGCGGCTGGCGGTGTCCGGCGCGGCGAAGTTCTGCGACAGCAGCGGTGATCCACGCCCAGTGGGCCGGCTGGTGATAGCCATGGATGCGCAGGCGCGCATGGAGAGTGATCATCGCCGCCCCGGCCTCGGCGACGGCGCACAGGATTTCGGCGAGACGTGAGGCATCGGTGATCCCGGCACGCATCTTTACTGACACCGGCAAGCTCGTCGCAGCCACCGCCCCGCGGATGATCTCGGCCATCGCCGCCGGCTTGGCGAGCATCGCCGAGCCGGCGCATTTGCTGAACACCACCGGAGCCGGACAGCCGAAGTTGAGATCGATCCACGGCGCCCCGCAGGCTTCGGCATGGTGGATGGTCGGAGTCAGGTGCTCGGCATCTGCAGCCATCAGCTGTACCCCGACAGGGATATCCTCGCGGGGCGTACCGAGGTAGCGGCGAATGACTTTCTTCGGCACCGGACTGGCGCTGATGCGCACGAATTCGGTGCAGGCACCCGCGACTCCGCCCAAGGGGATGACGACGTCACGAAAAATGATGTCGGTGATGCCTTCCATGGGGGCCAGGAACAGGCGCCCGGGGAAAGTCAAACAACCTCCGCGTCCGAAAATCGTCAGCGGTGTCGAAGCCAGAGAAGCAGGAAGGTTCACGTACCAATCATCCGGCACCCATCGCGTCTGGTTTCAGATTCAGCGCTCGATGACCACGAACATCTTGCTCATGTGCATCAGCGCAAGGTTGCGTACCACCCGATGGTCGGGCTTGATCAGCGTGAGCGGCTGAGCGCCTCGTTCGGTATAGTGAAAATGCAGCTGCATCAAACCGGCGAAGAATGTCGAACTCATCAGACCGCACATCGACATGTCGAGATAGACGTATTCATACGGCCCAGGATTCATGGAGATGATTGAGTACGACCAATCCTGATGCAGTGAGCCGAAATCGAACTCCTTACAAATACTGATGGTCAGAATCTTGTCCTTGGACAGGACTTCGAACGGCTTCAATTGCGGGATGTCCGGAATAGTCATTCCGCGGGAGAGTACGCTCGCCGATCCACACGTCAAAGAGACGAATGCTTCAGGCAACAAACCAAACCACCCGCCGGAATTCCGACGGGTGGGTGGCAGGCACATCGCGAAGGCGCGGTGTCCTGGACGCTTACTTCTTCTTGAGCAGGCTCGACAGGCTGCTGCCCGCCTTGTTGCCGTACTTGTTGCCGAACTTCTCGACACGGCCAGCGGTATCGAGGATACGCTGATTACCGGTATAGAAAGGATGGCTGGCTGCCGAGACGTCGACCTTGACCAGCGGAAATTCGCTGCCGTCGACGGTCACTTTGGCGTCGGTCTTGATCGCACTGAGGATCTTGTAGCGGGCACCGCTGACGGTGTCCTGGAACACGACTTCACGTACTGCTGGATGGATGTCCTTTTTCATGGTACTCCTCAGCCCTTCTGCTTTTTAGCCGATTTTTTGTCATTCTTCTCAGGCTTGGCAGATGCCTCAGCCTTCGCGCCCTTGGCCGGCTTGTCAGCTTTATCAGCTTTAACAGCTTTATCAGCCTTGCCGCCCTTGGACTTCTTGTCCGACTTCTCAGCCTTTTCAGGGGCTTCTTCGCCTTCAGCGGTTTCGCCCTTGGGGGCGTTCTTGGCTTCGGCCTTGGCTTTGCGCGCGGCTTCGAGGGCGGCGAGCGTATCGGCCAGGCTAGGGGCGTTCGGGTCGCTGTTGACAACTTCGACCTTGATCGTCACCGCGACCTTGGCGTGCAGTTTCACTTCGATGCTGTAGACGCCGAGACGGC
Organism: Planctomycetota bacterium; assembly: GCA_044353645.1. GTDB lineage: Bacteria > Planctomycetota > UBA11346 > UBA11346 > UBA11346 > CAIUVD01. The sequence goes on from JBILBP010000013.1 coordinate 3,394, forward strand.
GGATACGGTCAACGAGATGAACCTGCTTGGTATCGACCACGATACCGTTCTTGGCCAGGGCCTGGACGATCTCTTTGGTGCCGATGGCACCGAAGAGTTCGGTCTCGTGGGCCACGCGGCCGGCGATCTGGATAGTGGTGTTGTTAATACTCTTGGCCAGGGCCCCTGCCTTCACTTCACGTTCGGCTTCGAACTTGGCAGCCTTTTCGCGGAGGACTTCGACCTGGCGCTTGGCAGCGGCGTTAGCTGGAATCGCCAGCACGTGGGTGAAGAGGTAGTTACGGGCATAACCAGGCGACACTTTGACCATGTCGCCCATGTTACCGAGCTTGAGTACATCTTTGACGAGGAGAACTTCTTGCTTAGCCACGGGTCACCTCACTCGCCCACGTAGGGCAGCAAACCAAGGAAGCGCGCGCGCTTGACGGCGAGCTGCACCTGGCGCTGGTAGAACGACGAAACGCCATTGCGCTTCCGGCTCTGGATCTTGCCCTGAGCGGAGACGAGGCGACCAAGGATTGAAATGTCGCGGTAATCGACTTCAAAAACCTTGTCTTTAGTGAAGCGGCACGCCTTCGGCGCTTCGACGCGCTTGGGGCGCTTGGTGCGCTTGAATTTACCTTTGGCCTTGGGGCCGCCGAAACCGAGTCCTGGCTTCATAGTGTTAGCTTTCGTTTGTTGTTGTAATGATGGTTAGAACGGTGGCTCATCGTCGCCAGCGGCAGCAGCAGGCGCTGCCGGACGGGCAGGAGCGGGGCGCACATCGGCGGCATCACTCTCAACATCTTCCGTGCCCAGACGTGGGCGCGGAGCACCCTCGCCTTTGGCATCCGTGAATTGCACGTTGTCTGCGACGACCAAGATTTTCGAGCGCTTCTGGCCCGTCTCTTTGTCATCCCAGCTATCGAGCTTCAAGCGACCTTCGATGAAGCAGCCACGGCCCTTGGTCAGGTATTGCCCAACCAGTTCCGCTGTCCGGCCCCAGGCTTCGACGTCGACAAAAGTCGTCTCGTCCTTTTGCTGGCCATTGGCGTCTTTGAAGCGTCGACTGATGGCCAATCCGAATTGCGCAACCGCCTTTTCGTTCGCAAGAAAGCGAACGATGGGGTCACGGGTCAGATTTCCAGCCAAAAGCACGCGGTTGAGATTAAGAGCCATGATCCGAGTTACGACTCGTACGATCCAGCCGAGGAAGCGGCGGCGGCAGCAGCGGCAATGGCCGCGGCTGCGGCATTGGCGGCGGCTTTCGCGCGCTGATCCTTGATCTTCTCGAAATCCTTACCCGGACGCGAGATGATCAATTGGCGCAGAATCGCATCGCCGAGACGCGCACGGCGCTCGATACGTTCAACGATCAAGGGATCGGCGGTGAAGTAGGCATTGAGGTAAAGGGCCGAGGTCTCGCCATCGATCGGATAGGCGAGCGCACGCTCTTCCCACTTTTCGAGTTCGATGAATTGGGCACCTTCAGACTCATAGGTCTGACGGACGGCAGCAACGCTGCCATCAAAATCGGTACGTGCAGGGGCCGCCTTCACCAGGATGGTGGCCTCGTACGTCCGCGTCGCGGGACTGCTCTTGGCGAGCTCAGTCATAGTTGTTCCTTTGGACTCGTGAACGAGTCGCTATTCGTGGACCGGAGGTTAAACCGGGGGGCCGGGAAGCGTCGGCCCCGAACGCATTCGCCCGCCCGCAGGAAGCGGGCGGGCGTGAAGAGGTGTTTCTTCGACTATTTCTTAGCCGAGGCCTTGGGGGCCGCTTTGACCGCGGCCTTGGGGGCAGGGGCCTGCTTGACGGCCTTGACCGGCTTGATGCCGGTCTTGGCGACCGGCGCGGTGGTGGCCGAGATGGCTTTGGCCAGACGGGCCTTGGTACGCGAAGCGGCATTCTTGTGAATGGTCTTGCGCGAGGCGGCCTGATCGAGGGCCTTGGTGACTTCGCGATAGAGCGTCTCAGCTTCGGCCTTCTGGCCGTCGTGGACGGCGCGGACGATGCGCTTTTTGATGCTCTTGAGTTCGGTAAGACGATCCTTGTTACGGATGCGACGGTCCTCGCTCTGACGATGACGCTTGGCTGCACTGCGGGTATGGGGCATGTTCTCTCGGGCCTTGTCTGACTTTACGTCGTAACTTTTATGCACCACCGCGCAGCTTGTTCAGCCGGGCGGCAGCATCCTTGAAATTTAGGTCGATGGCGACGATCCGCTCGAAGTCCTTGATCGCGTCATCCCGCTTGCCCTGGTCTTCCAGGACGCGGCCTCGGAGGTAACGTACTTCCTTGGCTTTGTCTGATTGGTCATCCAGCGCGAGCGAGAGGAAAGAAGTGTATTGCTGCACAGCAAGATCAAGCAGATTCTTCTTCCCGAAGCAAAACCCGAGATAGCGGTGCGATTCCTGACGCACTTTCGGATCCCCGACGGTCTTCTGAAACTCCGCAGCCGCACCGTCGATATCGCCACTTTGGATGAGTCGCGTGCCGAGATTGAAACGATGCGAGAGGTCAGTCGGCTGGCGCTCGATGCGGCGACGATATTCCGAGATTTCGAGCTCGAGCCGTGCGGCCTTGGCGGCCGCCAATGCTGCCGGGTCCTGACCGGGTGCCGAAAGCCCTTCGACCTTCTGCTTGGCTTCCTCGATGGCGATGTCGCCCAGTCGCATGCTGATGGTGAAGTCGTGCTCGTCCAAGGCCTGGGCCTTGAGGAAGGCCGCGCGGGCCTCGGCGAATTGATTGATGCGCCGATGGATATCGCCCTTTTTCACCCATAACTGCTTGTCAGCGGGGTTCTGCGCCAAGTCCTGCTCGATGTAGCCGAGGACTTCCTTGGCGTCGTCCAAGGTGCGAATGATGCGATTCATCGCTTCCGCCTTGTTGGCGCCGGTATCGGAGGCCAACTGAGTCCGGAAGTCACCGCCGACCGCGGTGACACGCTGAGTCATCGACCGCATCGCCTCCCAATTCTTGATCGTCCGTCCAGCCTCGGCATGGGTCGGCATGGCGCGCTCGAGATCATGCAGCAATTTGAGCGCACGATCGAGTTCGCCCTTCTCCTTGTAAATATGCGCGAGCTGCCACAGGACCTTTTCATTGAACATCGCCGAGGCGATGAATTCTTCGTAATAATAGACCGCGACATCAACCATCGGCTTGACTTTCGCCGACATCTCGTGAGCGGCGGCAGCGACCTCGGCGAGCACCTTGGGCTCGGGATTCTTGCCCAGCCGCTTGGCCTGGGCGATGAGCCTCTTATGTGGATCGCTGGTCAGCGAGGGCATGCTCATGCTCCCGAAGAGACTGGTTTTTGCACCTTCTTTAGCTTTCTTGCGGGCTGCTTCGAGGAGCATCTTATGCACCTCGAGATTCGCCGGGTCGAGATCGAGGCATTCCTCCATCTGTTCCAAGACGTAATCGAACTGTCGGCGATCCAGAGACTGCCGGGCACGAGTAAGATGCTTGCTCAAATCAACCATAGCCGGTGACTCACAAAAAATTAGGGGGCATTGCGTCGATACGGACAGAAATCCGGTCGAAAAGACCCATTAACGGTTGCACAATCAGAGGAAGTCTCATCATACATTTCTCCACGCAAGATCCGCCCGGCACTTATGACTGCGACTGCTTCATACCCTTCCTCTCTCGCCCTGGTCGAGTATCCGCACCCCGCCCTGCGCCGTCGCGCCGCCGAGGTCACGGTCTTCGATGACCGGCTCCGTGACTTCTGCGCACGGATGTTCGAGGTCATGGAAGAGCATCGTGGCGTCGGCCTGGCCGCACCCCAGGTCGCCGTCCCGCTGCGCGTGTTCGTCACCGACCACAGCCGCCGCAAACAAGAAGACGACCACAGCCTGGCCAGCGATCGCCGGGTATGGATCAATCCGCGCATCGAATGCGCAAGCGGCACGACGACCTACGAGGAAGGCTGTCTCTCGTTTCCGGGCATTTACGCTAAAGTTCAGCGCCACAATGCCTTTGATATCGTCGCCCAAGACGAGTACGGGGTCGAGCGGCGGCTCAGCCTGGACGTCCAAGCTGGTGATTTCCTGGGCATCGTCGTGCAGCACGAACTCGACCACCTCGAAGGCGTGGTCTTCGTCGATCATCTGACCCCTACTCAGTTGACCCTCTGCCGGCGCAAGCTGGGGGAAATGGAAAAGTTCTACAAGAAATCGACCGGCGCTGCCGGCAGCGTTCTCCGCCGTTGAGCGGCCGCCCCTGATGCCCGCCAAACGCCCCCTCGGCAATTTGCGCTTCACCCTGCCCAACGATCGCGATCGGCTCGCCGATCTCGGTCGTATCGCCGGAGGCCTAGTGCATGAGCTGAAGAATCCCCTGGGGGTGATCCTGCTCAATACTGATCTCCTGCTCGATCAGAACCTCGCCTCGATTCCCACTGCTGCTGAACGCGCGCGCGCGGAAAAACGCGTCCGCCGAATCCAAGACAGCGCCAAGAGCCTGCAGGCCGTGGTCCAGGCTTTTCTGGCCTTCGCCCGCCCGACGCGACCCGATCCCCTGCCGGTCGATCTCAATGCCATCCTCACCTCGCTGATCGAGGAGCAGTCGGAACTGAATCATGCCGCCAAGGTCGAGGTCACCTTCAAGTCCGACCCCTACCTGCCCCAGGTTGCCGGCGATGCCCTGCACCTGCGAAGCGTCCTGCTGAACATCCTCACCAATGCCCGCGAGGCGCTGACCCTGCGCGAGGATCACGATCGCCGCCTGCTGGTAGTCACCCGCAGCGCCCCCGGCCAAGCGCGCATCGTCATCGCCAACAATGGCCCACCCTTGCCCGAACGAGTGGCGGCTCGGCTCTTCGAACCTTTCACGACCACCAAGGAGGGCGGCACCGGCCTGGGCCTGGCGATCGTCCGTCGCCTGGTCGAGATGCACCACGGTACGGTGGCGGTGAGCAGCGATAAGGATCAGGGCGTGTCCTTCACCCTCGAATTCCCCACCGCCCTCGGCCCGATCCATCAACGCGAAGTCCTGCCTCTGCCCGCGGCCGATGCCGTGGTCCGGCCTGAAGCAGACAGCGACCCCCTCTCCCGCGAAACGCGCTAGCATCCTCTATGGCCAATCTCCTGGTAATCGACGACAACCTCACCAATCGTGAGACCTATGCCGACATTCTCGAAGGCGAAGGACACACCGTGCTGACCGCCGGCAGCGGTGAGGAAGGCCTCGCCAAGCTCACCGCCGCAGCCATGGATGCGGTGCTCTGCGATCTCAAGCTGCCCAATCTCGATGGCTTGGCGACCATGGAGCTGGCGCATGAAAAACACGGCCAGCTGCCGTGGATCCTCATTACCGGCCACGGTAACGAGGAAACCGCCGTCGCCGCCATCAAGCAGGGCGCCTTCAACTATCTGACCAAGCCGGTCGATCTTTCGCGCCTGAAAGCCACCGTCGAGAGCGCCGTACGCATGGCCTCGGCCAACCGCGAGAACAAAGCTCTGCGCCGCGAGCTGGGCTACGAGGAAGCCCTCGATCGCATCGTCGGGACCTCGGCCGCCATCCGCACGGTCAAGGCTACTATCCGCCAGATCGCCAAGACCGATGCTTCGGTGCTCATCGAAGGCGAAAGCGGCACCGGCAAAGAGTTGGTCGCAGACGCCGTGCATGCCCTCTCCAATCGCAGCGGCCGGCCGTACATCAAGATCAACGCCGCCGCCATTCCCCATGACCTGCTTGAAAGCGAGCTCTTCGGCCACGAGCGCGGGGCCTTCACCGGCGCCGTCCAGCAGAAGAAGGGCAAGTTCGAGATCGCCGACACCGGCACCTTGTTCCTCGATGAGATCGGCGAAATGCCGCTCGACAGCCAGGTCAAGCTGCTGCGTGTGCTGCAGGATGGCAGCTTCGCGCGCGTCGGCGGCAACCAGCCGATCGCCACTGATGTGCGCCTGGTGTGCGCCACCAACCGCAACCTCAAAAGCGAAGTGCTGGCCAACCGCTTCCGCATGGACCTCTACTTCCGCCTCAATGTCGTGAGCATCGTCGTCCCGCCGTTGCGCGAGCGCCGCGAAGACATCGCGCTCCTGGCAAAGTCGTTCCTCGATCGCCTGAACCGGCGCCACAACCAGGCCAAAGAACTCTCCGACAGCCTGATCCAGCACCTGCGCCGCCAGGACTGGCCGGGCAATGTCCGTGAACTCGAGAACTACATCGAGAAGCTCTACGTCCTGACTCCCAACAAGGTCATCAGCAGCGACATCCCGGGGGCCATCGACGAACGTCCGACCGTCACCCTCAACGGTACGGCGCCGGCGACGCGACCGGCATCTGGCGGCAATCCCGCGCCGAACGCCGATGATGCGATCCGGGCGCTCATCGGCCTACCCGTCGATGAAGTCGAGAAGCGCCTGATCTTGGCGACCCTGGCGCACTTCGGTTCGAACAAATCAAAGGCCGCGCGCCAGCTGCAGATCGGGGTCAAGACGCTCTATCGTAAATTGATCGAGTACGGCGTGCAGGTGCCGGGAGAAGAATGACCTGCACTCGGCATTCCACTCGGCATTCTACTCGGCATTCCACGCGGAATTCCTCGCGGAATCTCGCGGCGCACGCTCGGCCATGATCCTGCTCGTCAACGACGATGGCATCGATGCCCCGGGCTTCCGCGCGCTCTATCGCGCCCTGCGCCGCGAGACCGGGCTGCCGGTGCTGGCGGTGGCCCCGCCGGTGGAGCGCTCGGGGATGTCGCATGCCATCAGCGTCGATCGCCCGCTCACCGTGACCTGCCGCAGTGCAACGGGGTTTTTCGGCTTCGCCATCGATGGCACGCCTACTGATTGCACCAAGCTGGCGCTTGATCGGCTGTGCTCCACACCGCCGCTGCTGGTCGTCAGCGGCATCAATCGCGGACCCAACGTCGGACGCAGCATCTTCTACTCGGGGACCTTGGGCGCGGCCATGGAAGCCGCCGTACTCGGTCTACCGGCGCTCGCCGTCTCTCGCCAATCCGAGGCCCAGACCGTCGAAGATGGAGCGGCCTTTGCCGCCGGCTGGGCCAAGCAGCTTCTCGGCCGCAAGGAATTCATCGGCAAACTGGTGAATCTGAATCTGCCGGCGGCAGTGTCCACGACCTGGCATGAGGTCGTGGTCCGCAGCCACGGCCTGAGCGGTTTCCGGGAAAACTATCGCCAGGTGCGCGATGCCGACGCCGGCGCCGGCGAAACCCGTTGGCGGCTGCACGGTACCTGGGTGGCCGACGACCACGACGATGACGCCGCTGCCCTGACCCGCGGCCATCCGGTGCTGTCGCTGTTCGCGCCTGATTTCAATGCCCCCGATCGCGCTTTGCGGCGCCTGGCCGAAGGAGATCCGCGTGCCCGCTGATGCGACCATTCCCATTCCGCTTACCGCCGGCGAGCTCATGATCGAGGTCGTCGATCTGCACAAGGCCTTCGGCGGCCATGTGGTGCTCGATGGCATCTCCTTCAACGTCCACCACGGCGAGACCCTGTGCATCCTCGGCCGTTCGGGCACCGGTAAGAGCGTCCTGCTCAAGACCATCATCGCCCTGCTCGATCCCGACCAGGGCCAGGTCACCGTCCTCGGCCGCAACCTGCATCACCTTCCGGAACGTGAACGGCTGCGGGCACGCAAGGATCTCGGCTACGTCTTCCAAGGCGCGGCCCTCTTCGACTCCTTGACGGTGTGCGAAAATGTCGGATTCAGCCTCTACCAGCAGCACCGCCCGGCGCCCGAGATCCGCGCCCGGGTGGTCGAAAGCCTGACCGCCGTCGGCCTCGCCCATGCCATCGACAAACTCCCCTCCCAGCTCTCCGGCGGCATGCAGAAGCGCGTCGGCCTGGCCCGCGCCATCATTAGCCGTCCACGCGTGGTGCTCTACGACGAGCCCACCACCGGCCTTGATCCGCTGACCACCGACACCATCAACGACATCATCCTCAGCCTGCAACGCAGCCATGGCATCACCTCGATCGTGGTCACCCACGACGTGCGCAGCGCCCTGACCATCGGCACCCGCCTGATCCTACTCGAGCAGGGCAAGATCGTCGCCAGCGGCACGCCTGACGAGATGCGCGCCAATCCCGATCCGCTGGTGCGGCGTTTTCTCGGGCTGGACTAGCCTTCAGGAATGAAACGCATTTTGACCTTCTTCCCCGAGGTCCGACTCCTAAGGTACACGATCATGAACAACTTCATCGCGATGCTCCTCCTGTGCTTCTCCCTCACTCCCTCGCTAATGGCCGCGACCGTCAACGACCTCGTCGGGACATGGACCGTCGATACCGCCTTGACCTGGGATAAGATGCAGGCCCTGCCGCAACTGAGCAGCCTGAGTGCCGAACAGAAGGCCATGGCCAAGACGATGTTCGTCAGTCAGATCGGGATCGCCGAATTCACCTTCACCAGCACCACCCTCACCTCCAACCTCGGCGGCGTGAAGAAATACGAATCCTACAAGATCATCGACTCCACCCCGGCCGGAATCACCTGCGAAAGTACCGATGAACTCGGGGCGGTGACCCGCAGCGTCGTGCAGATCGAACATAATGTTCTGATTATCAGCAATCTCGCTGATCCGCTGCAGGTCGTCATCCTGAAGCGGAAGTGATGGCAGCCGGGGTCGGAGGCTTCGCTTCCGCACCTGCCGGCGAGAAACAGGCGATACGCAGAACAGCTCCTCTGACGAGATGCGCGCGAGCTGATTCTGGTCAAGCACCTGGTCCACCTTCCTTTACCGTAATCGAGTATTCTGGCAGAGCGATTACTCACCGAGCAGTTTTTAAAGAACCCGTTTTTACTTTATAAAATTAATCTTTACAAAGACTTAGATAGACTGTCCAGGGACTCGCCCGGGGTTCCCATTTGTATATCCGCGCATCATTGCGGATCCGGGATTCCCGGATGATAGACAGCATGGTTACTCACGTCATAACCCCGTCGACCTCGCAAACGCAAACGCAAAAGTTAAAATCCGCCGAGCGCGTGCGGGCTTTCAATGAGATGCGTCTGGGGGATGAACTCAATCCCAGCTATCGGCCGCTGGACGCCTGGCTGCGGCAGACGAGTACCGCGCACCTCGAAAAGAAGCAACGTGATGCTTCCAAGCGTTTTCATCGCCGCGGCATCACCTTCACGGTCTATGGTGACGAATCCGGTACCGAGCGCCTGATCCCCTTCGATCTCATGCCGCGCATCCTCGGAGCCACCGAGTGGGATCTCGTCAGCCGCGGTTCGATCCAGCGCGTCAAAGCCCTCAATGCCTTCCTCGCTGACATCTATGATAAGCAGGAGATCATCGCCGCCGGGAAGATCCCGCGCTCGGCAGTGATGAACAACAAGATGTGGTGCCCGCAAGCGGTCGGGGTGAAGATGCCGCACGGCGTCCATGCCCACATTGCCGGCGTCGATCTGGTTCGCGTCTCGCCCACCCAGTGGTACGTCCTCGAAGACAATCTGCGCACCCCGTCGGGGGTCAGCTACATGCTCGAGAACCGCAGCGCGATGATGCGCATGTTCCCCGAGCTGTTTCGCGGCCAGTCGGTGGCCCCGATCGACCACTATCCGGCGGTGCTGCTTGAAAATCTGAAAGCCTGCGCCCCGGCATCCCTCCAGGGCGATGAGCCGCAGGTCGTGGTCCTGACCCCCGGCAGCTACAACAGCGCCTATTTCGAACACGTCTACCTCGCCGCGCGGATGGGCGCGATCCTCGTCGAAGGCAGTGATCTGTTCATCGACAAGGGCCGGGTCTGGCGCCATAGCACCACCGGCGCCAAGCCGGTTGATGTCATCTATCGCCGCGTCGATGACGAATTTCTCGATCCAGCTGAGTTCCGCAGTGATAGTGCCCTCGGGGTGCCCGGCCTGATGGAGGTCTACCGCCAAGGTCGGGTGACCATCGTCAACGCCGTCGGCAATGGCGTCGCCGACGACAAGGCGACCTATCTCTTCGTTCCCGAGATGATCCGCTTCTACCTCGGCGAGGAGCCGCTGTTGAGCAACGTCCCCACCTATTGCTGCAGCAAGGCCGACGAACTGGCCTATGTCCTCGAGCACCTTCATGAACTGGTGGTCAAGGAGGTACATGGCTCAGGCGGCTACGGCATGCTCGTCGGACCCGCCTCGACCACCGCTGAACGCCTCGCCTATCGCGATCGCATCCTCGAGGATCCCGCCGGCTTCATTGCCCAGCCGACCCTCGCGCTCTCGACCTGTCCGACCTTCGTCGCCCAGGGCATCGCCCCGCGCCACGTCGATCTGCGGCCCTACGTCCTCTCGGGGAAAACCACCACGCTGGTCCCCGGGGCTCTCACCCGCGTCGCACTCAAGGAAGGTTCCCTCGTGGTCAACAGCAGTCAGGGTGGCGGCACCAAGGATACCTGGGTCCTCTGCCATGATGAGACTCCGGACACACCGTGCTGAGCCGCCTCGCGAGCAACACTGTGTGGTTGGCGCGCTATCAGGAACGCGCCGAAGCCCTCGCCCGACTCACCGCCGTCACTCAGCACCTTTCCCTACTCCCGGAATACGCCGGTAATTCCGCGACCCCCTGGCTCGATGCCCTGGCGGTGCTCGGTGGCGTCGCGGCCTTCACCGAGCTGCGCGGGGAGGTGACGCCGGCAGCCGCCGTCGATTACCTGCTCATCGATCGTGAAAACCCCTCGAGCCTCTTCTGCTGCCTGCGGGCCGCACGTGAGAACGCGCGCACCGCCCGGCATCTGCTGACCGAGGCCTACTGGGATGCGATGAACTTCACCTGGCTGTCGGCGCAGGCGCTGGATGCCGATGAACTCGCCGTGCGCGGCGTCGATGACGTCGCGCAATGGGCCATGGAGCGTTGCTACCTGATGCGCGGCACCGCCGATGATCTGCTGCGCGACGACGTGCCGCATGCCCTAGCCATCGGCCAGGCGCTCGAGCGCGGTGATCACGTGGCGCGTCTGCTGGCAGTGTTCCTGCGCGGTGAACTCGCCGATCCCGATATCGCCGTGGTTCCAGGCACGCCGGTCTACCGCCGCTGGGAGGCACTGCTCGCGGCCAGCGCTCTCGACGAGTCCTATCGCCGGGCGCACACCGCCACCATCGATCCCGAAAAAGCCCTGCGCCTGATCCTTACCCATCCGACCTCGCCACGCTCGCTGACCGTCAGCCTGCGCCGCGTCATCCAGGGCCTCGATGGGCTGTTCGGCCTGCAGCGCGCGGCCCCCGCGACGCGCGAGCTGATCAGTAACCTGGAAGAGCATCTCGCCGATGCCAACGATGGGGCCCTGCTCACCGGGCATCTCGGCACCTACCTGACCACGCTCACGCAGATGACCGCCAAGGTCAGCGCCGCCGTCCTCAACGACCTGAACACCGCATCCCTCCTGCGCGCTACGTGAGCACATGACTATCCGCGTCGCCCTGCATCATCAGACCACCTATACGTACTCGCGGCCGGTGACCCTGCTCCCGCATGTCGTGCGCCTGCGCCCTGCCCCCCATTGCCGGACTCCCATCCTCAGCTACTCGCTGCGCATCGAGCCCCAACAGCATTTCGTCAACTGGCAGCAGGATCCGCACGGAAACTGGCTGGCGCGCTACGTCTTCCCCAAGCCGACCACACAGCTGGTGGTCGCCGTCGATCTCGTCGTCGAGTGGACGGTGATCGATCCTTTCGACTTCTTCGTCGAACCCTCTGCGGAAATCTTCCCATTCGCCTATGAGCCGGAATTGGCCATCGAGCTCGCCGGCTTCCTGATGGTCGAGGAGCCGACCCCGGTGGTCGCCAAATACCTCGTCGGCCTGCGCCGGGATTTCTGCACCAAGCTCAAGACCGTCGATGCCCTGGTGGCGATCAACCGCCGCCTGCACGCGGACATCAGCTACCTCATCCGCATGGAACCGGGCGTACAGACGCCCGAAGAGACCCTCACCAAGCTGTCTGGATCCTGTCGCGACAGCGGCTGGTTGCTGGTCCAGCTCCTGCGCCACCTGGGCCTGGCGACGCGCTTTGTCTCGGGTTACCTCATCCAGCTCGTGCCGGATCAGAAATCCATTGATGGGCCGAGCGGCGCCGTCACCGATTTCACCGACCTCCACGCGTGGTGCGAAGTCTACGTGCCCGGAGCCGGCTGGATCGGCCTCGATCCCACCAGCGGCCTGCTCGCCGGTGAAGGTCACATCCCCCTGGCCAGCACTCCCGCGCCATCGTCGGCCGCGGCCATCTCTGGGGCCATCGATTACGTCGTCGATGAGTCTGACCCGCTGGAGTCCGAATTCGACGTGGTCATGACCGTGACCCGCGTCGAGGAGACGCCGCGCGTCACCAAGCCCTTCAGCGACGAGCAGGCCGAGGCCATGGACGCGCTCGGGCTCCAGGTCGATCATGATCTCCAGCGCCTCGATGTGCGCATGACCACCGGTGGCGAGCCGACCTTCATTGCTATCGACGATCCCGATGGCGCCGAGTGGAAGACCGAAGCCCTCGGACCGACCAAGCGCGCCCGCGCCCTCGATCTGCTGCATCGCCTGCGCGATCGTTTTGCGCCGGGAGCGATGCTGCATCTCGGCCAGGGCAAATGGTACCCTGGTGAGCCCCTGCCGCGCTGGGCCTTCGGTTGCTATTGGCGCGAAGACGGCGTGCCGCTGTGGCGCAACGACGCCCATTACGCCGATGAGCGCTGCCCAGCCGGACATGGACCCGACGAGGCCGCGGTCTTCGCCCGGACCTTGTGCCAGCGTCTGCAGCTGCCGCCCGAGGTCGCCGCCCCGGCGCACGAGGACACCTGGTATTACCTGTGGAGCGAACGCCGCCTGCCCCCGGGCACCGATCCCCTGCGGGCCGATCTCAAAGATCCCCTCGAACGTCGGCGTCTAGCCAAACTGCTCGACCAGGGTCTCGATCGGGTCACCGGCTATAGCATTCCCCTCAGTCGCGAAGGCGCGCAGTGGAAGTCCAGCCTGTGGCTTCGCGACAGCCTCAAGCGCGGACATCTGTTCCTGATCCCTGGCGATTCACCGATGGGCTACCGCCTGCCGCTGGATTCCTTCCGGCTCACGCCCGAGACGGTGGTGCCCCTCGATCCCTTCGCCAAACGCCAGCCGCTGTACCAGGCGCCCGGCGATGCGCCGCGGACTGCCGGCGTCGTCGGCGAGGATGTACGTACCTCGCTGTGCATCGAACCGCGCGATGGCGTGCTGCATATCTTCATGCCCCCGTGCTCGACGCTCGAGGACTACATCGATCTGCTGACGGCGGTCGAGGACACCGCCCAGGCCACCGATCTGCCGGTGGTGCTCGAAGGCTATACCCCGCCACGCGATCCGCGGCTGCAGAATTTCTCGGTCACCCCGGATCCCGGCGTCATCGAGGTCAACGTCCAGCCGGTGAAGACCTGGAGCCAGCTTTCGACGCTCACCGAGGTTCTCTACGCAGAGGCTCGCCGCGCCCGCCTGACCACCGAGAAGTTCCTGCTCGATGGCCGCCACGTCGGTACCGGCGGCGGCAACCACATCACCCTCGGCGGATCGACGCCTGCCGACAGTCCGTTCCTGCGCCGCCCGGATGTCCTGCGTTCGATGATCGCCTACTGGCACAATCATCCCTCGCTGTCGTTCCTCTTCTCGGGGATGTTCATCGGGCCCACCAGCCAGGCCCCGCGTGCCGATGAAGCGCGCAATGACCGCACTTATGAACTGGACTTGGCCCTCTCGCAGATCCCCGATCATGCCCTGTGCCCGCCGTGGCTGGTCGATCGCATCCTGCGCAATCAGCTGGTCGATCTCACCGGCAACACCCATCGTACCGAGTTCTGCATCGACAAGCTATTCAGCCCGGATTCCGCCAGTGGGCGCCTGGGCATCGTCGAATTGCGCAATTTCGAAATGCCGCCGCATGGGCGCATGAGCCTCGCCGCGCATCTCCTGGTGCGCTCGCTGGTGTCCCGCTTCTGGCAGAAGCCCTACGACCGCAGCTTGGCGCGCTGGGGGAACCAGCTCCACGACCGCTTCCTGCTACCGCACTTCGTCGGCGAGGATTTCGCGGATGTGCTCGCCGAGCAGAACGCCTTCGGCTATGAGATCGATCCCTCGTGGTTCACCGCCCAGCAGGAGTTCCGCTTCCCGGTGCTCGGCCGCACCAACTACCGCTCGATCGGACTCGAGCTGCGCCTCGGGCTCGAACCGTGGCATGTGCTTGGCGAAGAGAGCGGCGGTGGCGGCACCGCCCGCTACGTCGACTCGTCTCTGGAACGGGTGCAGATGTTGGTCAATGGCCTGCCCCCGGACCGTTATCATATGGCGGTCAATGGCGTGCCGCTGCCGTTGAATCCCACCGGCGTCGAAGGCCAGTACGTCGCCGGTGTGCGCTATCGCGCCTGGCAGCCGCCGTCCTGCTTGCATCCGACGATCCCCGTCGATGCCCCGCTGATCTTCGATCTCATCGATACCTGGAACGACAAATCGGTGGCCGGCTGCACCTACTACGTCGAGCATCCCGGCGGCCGCAATCCCGCGACCGTGCCGATTAATGCCTACGAAGCCGAAGGCCGCCGCACCGCCCGCTTCGCTCCGCGCGGACACGCCGCGAGCCTCATGCGCCTGCCCAAGCCGGAGATCATTCCCGAGTCGCCCTTCACGTTGGACCTGCGCCAATGGTGAACGAGCATGGCCAGGCCATGCCTCCTGCGCAGTCACCACCCGCCAGCAACGACGCCTCTGAAGGGAGTGACAATTCAAGCTCAAACCCAAGCCAGAGCCAGCAAGGTCAGAACCAGGGCCAAGCCTCCGTTGGAGCACGCCCTCTCGCTACCGGCTTGCCGGAGCTCATGCAAAGCTATCAACCGCAGGGGCTCGACGAGGCGCTCGTCGATGGCCAATTGCGGACGCCGTGGCGAGCGCTGCTCGGCCACCTCAATCGCATCGGCATGGCCGGCCTAGCCCAGCGTCGCGATCAGGCCCTGCGTCTGATCCGCGACAACGGCGTCACCTACACCGCCCACAACGAGCATAGCCAAGAGCGGCCGTGGTCGCTCGACATCGTACCGCAGGTCATCGGCGCCGAGGAATGGCGTAGCCTGGCGCGCGGCGTGGCCCAGCGCGCGCGCCTGCAGGATGCCCTGCTGCATGACTGCTACGGTTCGCAGCGGGTCCTCCGCGAAGGACTCGTGCCGCCGGCGGCGATCCTCGGTCATCCGCAGTTCCTCCGCCCGCTGCATGGCGTGCCAGTGGCACGGCGGGCAGTGATCTATGCCTGCGATCTGGTGCGCGGCGCCGACGGCAACTGGTATGTCACCGGCGAACACACCCA
>JBILBP010000183.1:0-5764 GCA_044353645.1 Planctomycetota bacterium
CTTGGCGGCATAGGCGGGATCGACGCGCTGCAATTCGGCGAACAGCGCCGCGCCGCCTTCCTCGCGATAGCGCTGCTGCAGTCGGGCACGCACCGCCAGATCGCGCGGGGCGCCGGCGCTGATCCCCTCGAGCAGCAGCTTCACGTATAAGGGCGTGCCGCCGGCAACGATCGGCAGGCGACCTCGGGCATGGATGTCGTGGAGGGCGGCATCAGCGGCGCTGAACCAGCGCTGGGCATCGCAGCGTTGGCTGGCAGGGCAGAGTTCGAGGAGATGGTGCGGCACGCCCGCCTGCTCTGCCGGGCTGGGCTTGGCGGTGCCGATATTCATTCCTGTATAGACCGCCATGGCGTCGGCGGAGATGACTTCGCCAGCGAGCTGCTGCGCGAGGGCGATCGCCAACGCCGACTTTCCCGAGGCGGTCGGGCCAAGAACCACCAGGAGCGGGATCATGCGCGCGACACCATGCCGCGCAGGAGCCACGGCTCAACCGCGACGCGGCGGAGACGACCGCGACGGCTACCGCGACGGCTACCGTGACGGCTGAGCGGACTTGGCGGAATTGCTGGCATTAGCGCGATAGAGATGCGCCAGCACCTCGGCCAAGGCATGGTACAGCGCCGGGGGGACCTCGACTGAGAGATCGAGGGCCCCGAGCAGGTGCACCAGATCGCGGTCCTCATGCAGTGGGATGCCGTGCTCATGCGCGAGCGCGATGATGCGCTCGGCCACCGGCCCTTGGCCCTTGGCCAAGACCCGCGGTGCGGCTTCCTGGTCCTGGTCGAAACGCAGGGCGACCGCGCGTGGACCGTCACTCATGGGTCACCTCGCGGGTGAAATCGACGCCGCCATCGACGGCCACCACGCGCAGGGCGGCGACCACCCCACGGCTGTGCAGGTCGCTGGTCAGCGCCGGTAAGGCGGCAGCGAGGATCGCCGCCGCCGCCGGGTCCGCGACCAGGGTCACCGCCACCGGCCCACCGTCGGTGGCCGACAAGCGGACGCTGACGGATCCGAGTTGCGACAAGGCGCAATCGACGCGCATCCAACAGGCCGTGCCGCCATTGGCGGTGCGCCGCGTGGTGATCGCCAGACGCGCCGGCTCGGGGAGTCCGGCGCTCATCACCGGCAGGGGGATGACGCGCTCGTAATCGTCGAGGTGCATCGGCGGTAGCAGATGCTCGGCGGCGATCTCCCGGACCCCGGCCAGGGCGGACTCGCTGCTGCGCACTGAGTCGCTCGCCGGCGGCGCAGGGCTCGCCGGTGGCGTTGCGTCCTCCGCGCCGAGCTCGTCACCGCGAGCGGCTGCGAGAACCGCTGCCGGCGTCGCCGGCGCTGATGTTTCCACGCTGGTGGCTGTCGGTGTCGGTGTCGGTGTCGGTGTCGGTGTCGGTGTCGGTGTCGACGGTGGCGCGCTGATTCCAGCCGCGAGACGGATCAGGTGCTGCAGCAAAGTGTGTGCCGGCTCGTGGTGGTCCGCGACGAGTGTGGCTGCCGGACCTGGTCCGGTCGCCAATCCTGAGGCCACCAGACGCGCGGGCAGAGAGGCTGCTGGTGGGGCTCCAGGTGCGCCGGATTCACCTGCCGCTGATCCCGCCGGCACCACGCCCGCCAGGCGCAGGACCTCGCGCATGGCCTCGACGGGGGGGGTGAGGTTCGGATCGACGGCAGCGCTCCACGCTGGTGGCAACCAGCGCGCTACCGCCGGCAACTGCCCCTCGCTGGCGCGCAGGGCGAGGCTCATGGTCGCTGCTGTCAGCGGCAACCCGGCACGTGCGAGTCGCGCTCCGGCGTGCGCCAACTCGCGGGGAGTCGCCTGCTGCACGGCGGGAGTCATCGCCAGGGCCGCTGACGGATTCAGGGTCTTGCCACGCGGCGATCCCGTCGCTGCCGGGATCGCGGTGCTGCTCCGCGAGCGCGGCGGACGAGGACCATACGCCGTGGCCAGGGGCGATGCGCTGGCGAGCGACTCGGCTACCAGCGTTGGCGAGGTCGGGGCCACGGCTGGCGGAGGTTTTCCGACCTGACTCGCTGCCGGCGGCGGTCGCGAGTCAGCGCCGAGCACCGCGACGGTGGCGGTGAGACGTATCGCTGCCGCCATGGTTTTTTCCGCCGCCGCTGGCGCCGCTGCCGCCAGCGGCGTCGCCAGCGGCGGTTCGCTGGTTGGAGTCCGTAATCTCGGCATCGACGCGGGCGGAGGGGCTACTGTCCGCGGCGGCGCTTCGACGACCGCCGCCACCGTCGTGGTCGAGGCTACCTGCGGAGCGCGGGGCGTGCTTGGGACGCGCAGCACCGCGCCGTCGTCCGGGCTCGACGCCCCGTCCGAAGCGGGCGCCAGTGGTGCGTCAGGCTGGGAACCTCTCGGCCTTTCGCGCGCTACGACATCGAGAGCGGCGCTTGCTATCGGCGCTGACAGCATGCGCCCGGAAGCTCGCGTGCCGACCGAGAACGGCGTAGCCGGCAACGCGGCCTGTACCGCCGGTGACCCTGGCGCAGACCGCTCAGATACCGACAGTCCGCCGCCATCATCGTGGCTGGACGTAGCGGCGCTGGCCACCACACGTCCGATATTGGCGACTGGCTCCGAGGTGATGGTCTTGGAGGTGATGGGCACCACAGCCCGCACCGCCACCGTCAGGGGTGTTGCCAGCGAGCCCGGCGATACTGGCGTTGCCGACAGAGTTGCCGAGCCAGGAGCCGACACAGGAGCTGACACAGGAGCTGACACAGGAGCTGACACAGACGACGGCGCGTGCTGGCCCGCGGGCGCGCTTCTCGCCGCAGGTCGTGCGGAGCTGGCGGCAGGCCCAGGAGCAGAGGCCTCGGGTTCATGGCTGACCACGACTCCCGTCGGCGCCTCCGCCTCCTCCGCCGTCAATGCCGTCTGGACGATGTGCACAGTCTGCCGCAGAAGCAGGTTCGGCTGGAGCTGCGGGTCACTGCCGGTGTCGGCCAGCGACACGCCCAAGCGCGTGAAGGCCGTGACCGCGAGCGTCGCCGCCGGTCCGGGCGGCAGACCGAGGGTCGTGATCATCGCCGTCATCCGCGCCTCGGCGGTGGCGGACAGAGCGGCGCTGGGCGCGCTGCTAGACGCGATGCTGGGCACGGTGCTGGGAGCGCTAGCGGCAACCAGCCATTTCACCGGCATTGGCGTCGCCGGATCAGTATTAGCCTGCACCGTCAACTGGACGATGGTGTCCACGGTGAGCGGCGTCGGACTGCTCGCCACCACCGTGCGACCACGCACGGCCAAGAGGTAGGTGTCCGAGCCCAGCGCTTCGAGCACCCGTGCCGAAAAAACCTGTCCGGGGGCGAGCGCTAGGGATGCCGGCGGATTCAGCGACAAGGGGTTCGTAATGAGCGGAGGTGTTACCGGTGCACCGGTTACCGAGGGGCTCGATGACGACGAGACGCCAGCTAACGAGCCCGCTACGCCAGCACCCACGTTCGGCCCACCCGACGAGGTCGGTGTGACCATCGGATTACACGTGGAGCGCGACGCGAGCGCGCAGTACGCCCATGATCCGACCATGGATCTGGCACACCCGGCTTTCGGTGACGCCGAGAACCGCGGCGATTTCCTTCAGCAGCAGATTCTCGAAGTAATACATCTTGATGATCAGGCGTTCTTGTTCGGTGAGCGTGGCCAAAGCCTGAGCCAGGGTCTTGCGCAGGTCGTCGCGTTCCATGAAGCGCGCCGGATTGGAATCATCGCCCGGCGGTGACTCCAGCAGCGCACCCAGGGGCGTGTCGTCACCCACCGGCTGATCGAGCGAGATCTGCGTCGCGAGGTGCGCGCCGCGTTCGAGCTCGGACAGTTCCTCGGTCGAGACCTTCAAGGCCATAGCCAATTCGCTGTCGTTGGGCGCCCGGCCGAGGGTCCGCGCCAGTTCGCCGACCGCACGCTGGTAATCGCGGGCGCGCTCGCGGGCGCTGCGCGGCACCCAGTCGCGGGCCCGCAGCTCATCGATGACCGCGCCGCGGATACGCAGCACGGCATAGGTTGAAAAAGCGTTGTCGCGGGTGACGTCGAAGCGCGTCAGCGCGTCCATCAGCCCGATCACGCCGGCATGGAAGAGATCATCGCGGTCGACCGAAGAGGGCAGATGCGCTGCGACCCGTTCGACCACCGTGTGGACCAGGGGCAGGTGGCGCAGGATCTCGGCTTCACGCTCGGCCTCACCTCGCAAACCGGCGGCTTGTCGATACGCCTGAACGCGTGGAGAAGACGCAGAGGAACGATGATCGGAGGACGCCATCATTTTCAGTTTACCCTATCTTAGCGCCGTGCGCCAGCGGTGCCGGAGGTTCTGGCCTGGCCCCCGTTCGGGCCTTTGCCAGGCGGTTTTTCTACCGCTTTTTCCTCGGCCAGCTGCTGTTCTGCGGTATGGGCGGCGGCGGCCTCCTCGATGACCCCTGCGACTTGGTGCAGGAGTTTGCCGACGCACCACATGGCCGCGAAGGCCCCCAGGGCCGCCCGCCAGGCCACCGTCGTCGGCTCCTGACCGAGATACAAACCGATCGCCAGCCAACCCAGTCCGGTCCACAGCAGGATCTTCGCCTGAATTGCGAGAAGGTGGGTTTCCATGACCTCTGACCCAACGCACGCCGGGTGCCAATGCGACGGCGTCGTTGCAGGTAATGCTCAAGCGAGGTCGTCGGCGACCGATGCTCAGACTTGGCATCCTACGTGCGTTGCCCCCCGCAGATGCCTCTTACAGGAGCCGCTCATGCTCGCCACGTTCAGCGATACCTCGACCACGTTGATTTCTGCCGGCGGCGGCGCCGCCCATGCGCCCCTCATCACCGTTCAAACGCAGGTTGCCGGACCGCGCCAGGTGCCGGTGGCGAGCGTCTTTCGCTTCGTCTCGCCGTTGCTCGGCTTCGATCATCTCGAACGCTTCATCACCTTCCAGACCCAGGAAGGTCCGCTGCATTGGCTGCAGTCGGTTGAAGATCCGCAGGTATCCTTCTGCCTGATGGCGCCGTTCGCTGCCGGCATCGATGTCGATATGGAGATCAGCGCCGCCGATGCCGTCGATATCGGCTCGATCAAGGAAGACGAGATCGAGGTCTATACCGTCCTCGTGCTCGAAAAGGATCCCTCCAAGATCCGTACCAACCTGCGCGCCCCGATCCTCGTCTGCCGCCGCACCGGATTAGCCAAACAGCTGGTGCTGTCGAATAACAAGCTTCCGATTCAGTTCCATCTTGCCGACCTCACGATCAAGGCCCGCCACAAGTAACACCGCCGAACGAGGTCGCCCGTGCTCGTCTTAACCCGCAAATTGAACGAGAGCATCGTCATCGACGGGGTTATTACGGTTACCGTGCTCGAGATCGGCAAAAACGGCACGGTCCGTCTGGGCATCAATGCGCCACGCCACCATCAGGTCTATCGCCAGGAATTGTTCCTCGAAATCCAGGCCGAAAACCGCACGGCTGCTGCTGCTCCCGCCGATGCGGCGGTGATTCTGCGCCAACTGTTCCAGGGACCGCCGGCAGGGGCCCTGCCAGCAAACCAGCCAGCAGATGACCAGCCAGCAGGGCCATAAAAGCTCTTCTGACGAGGTTCGCGGAGTACGCGCTCGCTCGCGCTGAGCAGCGAATCCGCGGCTTAGACCTTCTCGAACTTGATGACTTCCACCGGGCAGCCTTCGGCGGCTTCCTGGATCTGGTCGGCCAATTCCTTGCCGATGCTACCGCTGAGCAGCGCCCGCTCTTCCAAGTTCGGCGTGAACAGACCATCGACGCGGACTTCCGC
>JBILBP010000014.1:0-18576 GCA_044353645.1 Planctomycetota bacterium
CGGTCTGCACGACCTGCTGCAGGCCTTATGCCACGACCTGCCGCGCGCCATCGATGACGGCGCTGCGGAAGAGGACCCCGATGACGACACGCGTATCAAAGTCTGCCTCGCGGGCCGGCGCAATGTCGGCAAATCAAGCCTGACCAACGCCCTCTGCGGCGAAAGCCGGGTCATCGTCGCGGATCTGCCGGGCACCACCCGCGACGCCATCGACATCCCCCTCGATCGCGAGATCGGCCTGTTCACGCTCATCGATACCGCCGGCCTGCGCAAGAAGGGCAATATCGAGGACGATATCGAGTTCTACGCCGCCTGCCGCACCGAGCGCGCCATCCGCCGTTCGCACGTGATCATGCTGATCATCGATGCCTCCGACGAGCTGAGCATGATGGACAAAAAGATCGCGCATTTCTGCGAGGTCGAAGCCAAGCCGACGTTGATCGTGATCAATAAATGGGACCTCGCCGAAGCCGGCGGCGCGACCCGCGATGAATACACCGTGTGGCTGCGTGATCGCCTGCCCGGCCTGCGCTACGCGCCAGTGATTTTCACGTGCGCCCTCACCGGCTATCAGGTAGAAACCCTGCTCAAGACCGCCAAGGATCTCCAGGAGGAGACCAAGGCGCGGGTCACCACCCATGAGGTCAACGAGCTCATCGAAGCCGCCGTCGCCCGTCGTCGCCCGAAGAAGGTCGGCGCCCAGCCGACCAAGATCTACTATGGTACGCAGGCAGCCGAGCGTCCGCCGACGTTCATCTTCTTCGTCAATCGCACCGATTGGATCGAACCCAATTATCCGCGCTACCTCGAGAGCTTCCTGCGCGAACGCCTGCCCTTCAAACGCATTCCGTTGCGCATCCTGTTCAAGGCCCGCGAATCGAAGTTCCATGATGGCCTCGACGAACGTCGGGTGGTCAAGGGCCGTACCAAGGCCGATCGCACCGCCAGCCTGGTCATCCCCCTGCGCTCGAAGCGCACGACGCGCAAGTTCCGTCCTGATCGCGAAGCTCCCGCTAGCGATCAGGCGCCGTTGGACGACAAAGATCGCGAAGACGGCTGAGGAACCAGGCGATGCCGTGGCTGCTTATTCCCCTCACCTATTTCTTGGGGTCGGTGAGCTTCGCCTACCTCGCGGGTCGCGCCAAGGGCATTGATCTACGCCAGCATGGCTCAGGCAATCTCGGCGCCACCAATGCCGGACGAGTACTTGGCGGACGCTGGTTCGCGGTGGTGTTCATCGCCGACGTGCTCAAGGGCTTGCTGCCGGTGAGCGCCGCCCATGTCCTGTCCTGCCCGCCGGAGCACCGTCCGTGGCTACTCTTAGCTACCGCCACGGCGGCTATCCTCGGCCACGTGCTGACCTGTTTCCATGGCTTCAAGGGCGGTAAGGCCGTCGCAACTTCCCTAGGGGTGATTGCCGCCCTCGTGTGGCCGGTGGCGCTCGTCGGCCTGGGCGTGTGGTTGCTGGTCTGGTTCCTAGGCTGGCAGCTCGGCCAACTCGGCAAGGCCGGAGCCGTCGGCCTGGCCTCGGTGATCGCGGCCCTCGCCGTACCACCGGCGCGGCTGTGGCTGTCTTCCGAACCCTGGTCGAGCACCCAGTTACCGATCACCATCTTCCTCATCCTGTTGGCTTTCCTGGTCGTCATCAAACACCGCGCAAATCTGCAAAAGCTCTTCCAGCCCAGATCATCTCCTGAAAAAACCAGCGCATCGTGAGTGACCACTTCATTCCGTTTCGTCAACACGACATCCTGCGCCTGGTCCACGAAGACGCACCCGGCGGCAGTGCCTTCGCCAATACCAACAGGCTCCTGTCGTTGATCCTGCGCCAGGAATTCCAAGACCGCCTCGAGCGCCTGAAGAACCTCTACCAGGGCCTCGATCCCAATGCCGATACCCGGCCGGTCGCGGGGGTGGAAGCGCCGGTCGATCCATTGGCCTTCTCGCACGAGCTGAAGGATCTTTTGGTGCGTGCCAATTACCGCGCCCTAAGCCAGGCCGAGCTCAATCATGCGTTGACGGCAGAATCAGTGTTCCAGGTCAAGCTGCACATCGCCCTCGATGATTTCCGCGAGCTGACCATCTACACCCGCAGCCAGCGGCAGCGCCAAGAGACCATCAGCACCTGGTTCGGCCTCAAGAAGCGCACTCTCGACGTAGCCTATTTCGAGCGCGTGCTGCTCTACGTGCGCTTCCAGGAAGCGGCCTATTTCGCCGCTGGGAAAAAGTCGACATCTCTGCCGTTCAAGCCCGGTACGATCCACCTCAAGCTCTTCGCCAACGTCCCTGCCGCTGACCTCGAGATGCTCTTCCCCAACAGCGAAGTGCGCATGAAGACCTTCGACAAACTGGTGATCGGCGTGCCGGCGCTGGCCGGCTTCATCGGCATCGCACTGAAGATCGGCGGCTCAGCGGCGATCCTCTTCGTGCTGCTCAAGCACTGGCTGGGCCTGCATCCTGATTCACCGGCGATCAATGGTGCGGTGTGGGCGGCGATCGCGGTCGCAGCCTTCACCTTGGCGATGTTCGTCAGCCGGCAATTAGGACGCTACAAATTCAAGAAGATCCAGTTCCTCCAGGCCCTCGCCAACAACCTCTTCTTCCGCAATCTCGATAACAATGCCGGGGTCATCCATCGCCTCCTCGACGAGGCCCAGGAGGAAGACCTCAAGGAAGCTGCGCTCGCCTACCGCTTCCTGCTCGCCGGTCCGGCCACCGAGGCGCAACTCGATCAGCGGATCGAGGGCTGGTTCGTGCAGCGCCTGCAGACGATCCTCGATTTCGAGGTCGATGACGCCTTGGAAAAGCTTGCCCGCCTGGGGTTGGCGAGCCTTGATGGGCAGGTGTGGACCGCGCTCGCGCCCGCGGAGGCGGTGAAATTACTCCACGAACGCTGGAAAATCATCGCTCCTGCTTGAGATAAATCGTTGGCCTGGAAACGATTCCACGTAACTATCCATGTGACTGATGCATGAATCCGCATGCATCAGGCATCGGACTGGACCAAAACGTTCAGCTGACATCCTCCGCATATGTCTACTTTTGAACCGCTCAAAGAAATCTATCCAGTCATCGAACGCGCCCGCCAGGGCTCGCACATCCCCGGGATGTCAGAATACCAGGTGCTGTATGAGCGCAGCGTTGCCGATCCGGACGGGTTCTGGGGCGATAAGGCGCGTGAGTTCCTGCACTGGAAGCGCGACTTCGACTCCGTCCAGGATGTCGATTTCCATGATGGCTACCATGCCTGGTTCCTCGGCGGACAGCTCAATGTCGCGGAGAACTGCCTCGATCGCCATCTGAAGACGCGCGGCGAACAGGTCGCCATCATCTGGGAAGGCGATACTCCCGGCGATGTCCGGCGCATCACCTACCGCGAACTGCATCGCGAGGTCTGCCGCCTCGCCAACGTCCTCAAGGGCCGCGGCGTGAAAAAAGGCGACCGTGTCGCTATCTACCTGCCGATGATTCCGGAAGCGGCGATGGCGATGCTCGCCTGCGCCCGCATCGGTGCCATCCACAGCGTGATCTTCGGCGGCTTCAGCGCCGAGTCGGTGCGTGATCGCATCCTCGATTCGGATTGCCGCGTCCTGATCACCGCCGACGAAGGCCTGCGCGGAGCGAAGACCGTAGCGCTCAAGAGCACCGCCGACGCCGCCCTCGCCCACTGTCCGAACGTCAACACGGTGATCGTGCATCGCCGCACCGGCGGAGCCGTGACCATGCGCGAGGGTCGCGACATCTGGTGGCATGAAGCCATCGCCAGCCGCCGCCCGTACTGCCCGGCCGTGCCCGTCGACAGCGAGGACATCCTCTTCCTGCTCTACACCTCAGGTTCGACCGGCAAACCGAAGGGCATCGCCCATACCTCCGCCGGCTACCTGCTGTATGCGGCGATGACTCACAAGTACGTCTTCGACTACCGCGATGGCGACGTCTTCGCGTGCATGGCCGATGTCGGCTGGGTCACCGGCCACAGCTACGTGGTCTATGGCCCGTTGTGCAATGGGGGCACCACCTTCATGTTCGAGGGCATTCCCACCTATCCCGACTGCGGACGCTATTGGGACATGGTCCAGCGCCATCGCATTACCCAGTTCTACACCGCGCCCACCGCCATCCGCGCGATCATGCGCGACGGCGACGAGCCAGTGAAACGCTACGATCGCAGCTCGCTGCGAGTCCTCGGCTCGGTCGGCGAACCGATCAATCCCGAAGCGTGGCGCTGGTATTTCGAAGTCGTCGGCGAGAGCCGCTGCGCAGTCGTCGATACCTTCTGGCAGACTGAAACCGGCGGACATATGATCACCCCGCTACCGGGTGCGGTGCCCATGAAGCCGGGCGCCGCGACCCTGCCGTTCTTCGGCGTCCAGCCGGCGGTGCTCGATGACAAGGGCGTCGAGATCGCCGGCAACGACATCACCGGCGTGCTCGCCTTCAAGGCCAGCTGGCCAGGCATCGCGCGGACGATCTACGGCGATCATCAGCGCTACGTCGAAACCTACTTCAAGCCCTTCCCCGGATATTACTTCACCGGCGACGGCTGCCGCCGCGATGCCGATGGCTACTACTGGATCACCGGCCGCGTCGATGATGTGATCAATGTCTCTGGTCACCGCATGGGCACCGCCGAAGTCGAAAGCGCCCTGGTGGCGCATGCCGCCGTCGCCGAGGCCGCGGTGTGCGGATACCCGCATGAGATCAAAGGTCAGGGCATCTTCGCCTACGTCATCCTCAAGACCGGTTACGAAGAGACTCCCGAGTTGATCAAGCAGCTCGTCAACGAGGTCCGCCACCATATCGGGCCGATCGCCACCCCGGACAAGATCCTGATCACCCCCGGCCTGCCCAAGACCCGCTCGGGAAAGATCATGCGCCGCATCCTGCGCAAGATCGCCGCCCAGGAGACCGACAACCTCGGCGACATCTCGACCCTCGCCGATCCCTCGGTGGTCATGCACCTGATCGAACGTCGCGCCAAGCTCGGGGCATGAGTCGATGAAGCTCATCCGCTGCGGCCGTCACCACCAAGAAGTGCCGGCGGTGATCGATGGCGATGGCAGCCGGCGCGATGTCAGTGCCTTCTGCGCCGATTTCGATCAGCGCTTCTTCGCTCAGGGCGGGATTCCGGCCTTGGCCGCGTGGTATGCGCTGCACTGCGGGCAATGCCCGGTGATCGCCGACGACGAACGTCTCGGCAGTCCGGTGCCGCAGCCACCGTTCCTGCTCTGCGTCGGCCTGAACTACGCCGATCACGCCCGTGAGACGGGGGCCAAGCTGCCCACTGAACCGGTGCTGTTCGGCAAGGCTCCCAGCGCGGTGTGCGGACCAGATGACGCGGTGTATCTGCCTCCCGGTTCACAGCACCTCGACTACGAAGTCGAGCTCGGCCTGGTCATCGGCACCACCGCCCGCCACCTCACCCGCGCGCAAGCGCCGGCGGTCATCGCCGGCTATGTACTGGTCAATGATGTCAGTGAACGCCATTACCAGAAAGACCGCGGCGGCCAATGGATCAAGGGCAAAAGCTACGATCATTTCGCGCCCGTCGGTCCATGGCTGGTGACAGCTGACGAGCTCCCCGATCTCGGCGAGCTGACCTTGACCACCCGCGTCAACGATGAGCTGCGGCAGAATGGCAACACCCGCGACCTGCTCTTCGACCCCCTGACGATCGTCGCCTATGTCAGTCAATTCATGACTCTGACCCCGGGCATGATCATCAGCACCGGGACGCCAGCTGGGGTTGCCATGGGCATGCAGCCGACGCCGAAATACCTCGCCGCCGGTGACCGACTGCAGCTGACGGTGACCGGCCTGGGAATGCAGCGCAACCTGATCGTACCGTCACCATTCGCCGTCTGAATCGATACCGAGAATTCCGATTCCGGTGTGCGTGCGGCATTGCCGAACGCAACTTTCAGCATCCAACCTATCGCTATTTGCATGTTTTGATGGGCTTGGATTAACCCAGAAAACACCGTTGCGGCAGTTCCGCGGCATTGCATGACGCTCGCAATGGGGCTGCTATTCCAGCGCCTTTAGGAGGCCTTGCAGCTGGGCCACACCTGGGATTTTGCAGCACCCATTTGATGCAATGCGACGTTGATGAGCATCTTATTATCGGGGGTAAATCCTTGGATCGTCGTGTGACAACTTCGTTTTCCAGGTTTAACACGGTCATTGGCATGGATTACGCAAGCAATGGTTGATTCGCGCACCCTCCGCCGAGGGCATCAACCACACTGCGTAACAGAGATAACCTATGTTTTCACTTACCAACTACTCACCCCGCTCACTGGGCCATTATCGACCGAACGAAGGGTTTTCGCTCTTGCGCCGAGAAATGGATGAGCTGATCGAAAGCTTCTTCAACGATCGCCTCATGCGCCTACCGATACCGACCATGCGTTGGCGACCGACCATGGCCGTCGATGAGAATGACAACGCCTACCTGATCAAAGTTGAATTGCCTGGCGTCGAACTCAAGGATGTCTCGATCAAGCAGACCGGCGACATCCTGACTATTTCGGCCAAGCGGACCGTGAACCTTCGCGACAAAGATGGTGGTCGCAAACCCACTGGGCAGCAGGACCAGGCCAGTGCGCAGGCTCAAGCCAGTGCGCAGGCTCAAGCCAGTCCGCAGGGTCACGTCGACGCTCAGGATGGGCAGAATGCCAGTGATCAGCGCGAGAAGTATTTCGAGGAATATACCTTCGAACAATCGCTGACGCTCCCGGATGCGATCGAAAAAGCACAGATCAGCGCCGAATTGAAGCAGGGAATCCTACGCCTGACCTTGCCCAAGAGCCACGTAGCGAAAGCGAAACAGATCACCATCACCGGCGAATGACCACGGTGCGCGTCAGGTAACCCCCGCTGGGTCCGTGCGAGCCTGAGAGCGCGGACACCTGTCTGGGTCGTCGTTTTTAGCCATCTTTTTTCGCTCGAGGACGGAAGTATGCCGACTGACCAAGAACTCAGTACGAAAATTCAGGACGAGCTCCGTGGCGATCCGCGATTCCAGAGCGCCGATATCGGCATCGCCGTCGATCGAGGGATCATCGCCGTCACCGGCTTCGTCCCCAGCAATGCCGCGAAAGCGGCGGTAGTACGGTTGATCGAACACGTGCACGGCGTACGGGCGGTAGCTAATGAATTGCAGGTGAAGCACGACCCGGCCTATACTCGCACCGATAGACAGATCGCCAAGGCCGCCGCGAACGCCCTCGCCTGGGATGTTTTGATTCCGGAAAAGCGCATGCAGGTACGGGTCGAAAATGGATGGGTCGTCCTGGAGGGCGATATCGATTGGCACTACCAGCGTGATGCTGCCGAAGTCGCCATCCGCAATCTCTATGGCGTCAAGGGAGTCAGAAATCTGCTGCGCATCGCCACCCGCGCCTCTTCACCGGCGCAGGTCAAGCAGGCCATCGAATTCGCCATCACCCGCGCCGCCGCCGCCGATGCCAGACGCATCTCGGTCGAAGCCCAAGCCGGCAAGGTGACCTTGAATGGCGCAGTTCGTTCATGGGCCGAGCGCGAGCAAGCCGAGCGCGCGGCCTGGAACACCTGCGGGGTCACGATCGTCGAGAACAAGATCGAAATCGATCCCTCGCTTGCAGGTTAGTGCTGCCATGCACCCATCTTCCGTGAACGACGAACGGCTGCGGCACCCGCTCTACGCACATCCTTCCTTGGGAGCCACGACCACCCTGAGCAGCGCCGAAATCCTCGCCGCCCGGCCAGCGGCGCTCACGGCCTCATGACCCCCAGCCTCCCGCTGGAATAGCGCTATTCTGTACCGCCTAGCAGATCTATCCCCTGCGGCTGCCTACCGCCTGGCGAGCCGGGCGCGGATCCAGGTCTTGCCGCACACCACGATATCGGGGCACCCTGTCGGGGCGGTCATCTTCCCATTCTGATCCGGTCTGCCATTCCTCACCTCAGGAGCTGCTCATGTCTGCCGAAAGCATCCCCATCATCACCCCCATCATCACCCCGATAAGCCTCCCTCTCGACCGCTACCGGATGATCCTCAGCGCTATGAGCATCGAGCGGGAATCCTGGGTCGACACTTTCTGGCTGCGTATTGCCGCCCAGGTGGCGGTACAGTGCCCGGATTCCCCCGAGACCCTCGCCCAGCGCATCCGCGAGAGCGCAGAAACCTTACGCCATGGCGCCTCGTGGTACCAGAGCCTGGCCTCGCCGGCACGCTTCGTGGTCGCCGCCACGCTCATCCAGCACCGCCTGCCCATCCGCGAATTCATCAGCGAGCATAGCCAGGTGGTGGGGATGCTGAGCGCCGTCGGCCTGCGCCGGCATAGCGGCCTGAATCAGATCATGACCACCATCATCCTCCGCCTGAGTGCCTCCGGACAGCCGTGGGTCACGCTGCGGATCGATCGCATCAAGGCCCTCTATGAGCAGATGAAACGCTTCCACTGGTGGCTGACTTCACCCGATGATCTTCCGGCCTGCGCGGCCCTCGAGCAATGCCCGGGCAGCCCCGAAGACATCGTCGCCCGTGTCGAGATCGTCTACCAGGCGCTGCACAAAGGCGGGCTCATGCGTGGCGAGCATTTGCAAACGGCGGCGAATCTGCTGCCGGTCATCGAATCCGATCTCGACGCCGGCGTGCGGCGCTATTTCAGTCTCAAGAAAGCCCTCGAAACCCGCGTCGGGGTGCTTGATGAGATCCACTACGATACGTTGGTAGTGCTGACCATGCTCGCACATCCTGCCGAGCGCACCGTGAGCCAGTTGCTCGCCACCTATGACGAGCTCAACCGGTTCCAGCCCGACCAGCAAGATGCCGCTAATTTCCTGATCGCCGCCGATCTGACCTTTCTCGATCTGGTGCGTTTCCAGCCAGAGCCGGGGACGGTCAGCGCCCTACGCCCCGAGGCCGAGATCGACGCCTCGATGGCGACCTTCCACATCGTCGCGGCAGTGCTGGTCAGCCTCGTCGGCCCAGAGCTGATCTGGCCGCCGGCCGGGACCACCGAGACCAACTGGCCGTATTGAGATTGATTAGAAGGTCACTCCTTCGGTACGCGCGATCTCGGCCACGTCCTTGTCGCCACGGCCGCTGACATTGATGATGATGATGCCGTTCTCGGCGACGGTAGCGGCGACCCGTTCGAGAGCGCCGATGGCATGGGCGCTTTCGAGGGCGGGAATGATGCCTTCGGTCTCGGCCAGCAGATGCACCCCGCGCAGCGCATCGCTGTCGCTGCAGCTGAGATATTCGGCACGGCCCAGTTCACGCAGCCAGGCGTGCTCGGGTCCGATCGACGCATAATCCAGGCCGGCGCTCACCGAGTGCGTGCCCACCACTTGGCCGTCGTCATCCTGCAGCACGTAACTGGCCATGCCCTGGAAGACACCGAAGCGACCACCTTCGAAACGCGCCGCATGTTCACCAAGCTTACGCCCATGGCCGCCGGCTTCGATGCCGACAAAGCGTACCCCGGCATCATCGATGAAGGGATGGAACAGACCGATCGAGTTCGAGCCGCCACCGACGCAGGCGAGAAGCACATCCGGCAGACGCCCTTCGCGTTCGAGAATCTGGCGGCGCGCTTCCCGCCCGATCACCGACTGGAAATCGCGGACCATCAGCGGGTAGGGATGCGGTCCGAGAGCCGAGCCGATGATGTAGTGGGTGGTGGTGGGATTGGTGACCCAATCGCGAAGAGCTTCATTGACTGCATCTTTAAGCGTCTTGGTGCCGCTTTCGACGCCGACTACTTCCGTACCCAGCAGCTTCATGCGGAAGACATTGGAGGCCTGCCGACGCATGTCCTCGGTACCCATGTAGACGCGGCATTGCAGGCCAAGCAGAGCGCAGGCGGTAGCGGTGGCCACGCCATGCTGGCCGGCGCCGGTCTCGGCGATGATGCGTTGCTTGCCGATGCGCTTGGCGAGCAGGGCCTGGCCCAAGGCATTGTTGATCTTGTGCGCTCCGGTGTGGCAGAGATCTTCGCGCTTGAGGTAGATCTTTCGCTTGAACATCGCCGATAATTTGCCGGCGAAGGTCAACTGCGTCGGCCGGCCAACGAACTCGACCAGCAAGCGATGCAGCTCGGCCTTGAACGTCGGATCGTCTTTGGCCTCGGCATAGATGCGGGTGACATCATCAAGTACCGGGATCAAGGTCTCGGGGACATAGCGCCCACCGAATTTACCGAATCGTCCGCGGGCATCGGGCATGGACTGAGCTGCGTGCATGTGCGGATGATGGCCCGAAACCGAAGCCGACAACAGGAGCTTACGGGGCGACCAGGACCCGCCGGGGCGTCCCCGGAGCAAGGCCGTAGGCCCGACGATAGACGCGGCGGCGACGGCCTGCCCCGCGACCTGCCGCAGCCTCAGAAAAATCCAAATCCTCTCGCCAGCGAGCGCTTGCGAAGGGACCTGCAAGGTTGCTAGAATGCCGCTGTCCGACCATCAGCTGCCTGGGACATCCAGACGTTTCTGAAAACCCCGGTCGGCTGGGGATGCTCCTATGTCTGCCATTCGCGTCACGGTCTGGGGCGAGAACGTCCATGAGAAAATCCACCAGGTGGTTTCTGACATCTATCCCAAAGGCATGCATGGCTGCATCGCGGATGCGCTGAATTCCAATCCCGACATCAGCGCAAGCACGGCGACGCTCGATCAACCCGAGCATGGCCTGACTGAAGCAGTCCTCGCCACTACCGATGTCCTCACCTGGTGGGGCCACGCCGCCCATGGCAAGGTCGACGACCAGATCGTCGATCGGGTGCAGAAGCGCGTCCTCGCCGGCATGGGCCTGATCGTTCTCCATTCCGGCCATCATGCCAAGATCTTCAAGCGCCTATTGGGCACCAACTGCGATCTCGTGTGGCGCGAGGCCGGGGAAAAAGAACGCCTGTGGGTCTGCAATCCCGGCCACGCCATCGTCCAGGGCCTCGGCACGTATTTTGAACTTCCCGAAGAGGAGATGTACGGCGAGCCGTTCGGCATCCCCAACCCTGACGAGGTGGTGCTGCTGTCGTGGTTCGAGGGTGGAGAAGCCTTCCGTTCAGGCGTGACCTACCGTCGCGGTGCGGGCAAGATCTTCTATTTCCGCCCCGGCCATGAGACCTATCCGACCTTCCACGACCAGAACGTGCAGCTGGTCCTGGCCAATGCCGTGAGATGGGCCAAGCCCGAGGGCACCTTCGCCTGGGGTTGCCCGAATCGTGGGGTCAAAGCCGCGCTCGAGCCGCTGATTGAGAAGGGCGCCTCGGTGCACTGAACGGACCCTCGCTCGCTCTCCCTCCCCTTTTGTACGGATTATCGAAATGAATCTGAAATACCTCGTTATCGGTCACGCCCAGGCCTAACACAAAAATTTCCATGACGCCCACGTGACGGTCGTCAAGCTCGACGCCAAAAGCTGCCAGGACGCGGTCTTGGCAAGCGTAGCTGCGCTCGAGCTGCAAAGCGCATGGTGGGCTACACTGGGAGCGCCATTGCGAGCCGCCTGCGACACCGCACGTCGCAGGCGGCGTTTTGGGGGTCAGAGGACTACGTTGAAAGCCCTGACGCGCTCGGTGGTCCGTGCCACGCGCTCCCAGGCGCTCTTGACCACCGCATCTTCGGCAGCCGGGGTATGGGCATCCGCATAACCAGGAATGATGCGCGCGCCGCGCTCGTCATCCTTGATCTTGGATTTCTGCACCAGCTCGGCGTTTTCGCGTTCGATCTCGACCAGGCGCCGCAAGCGCTCGTGCAGGGACAGGCCGGGAAGAATGGCATCGGCGAGTTCATGCGCGATTTCCGCTGAACCGGGAATACTCAGACGACCCTCAGCCTCGTTGAGCAGCAGACGCAAGGCATAACGCACCAGGGCCCGGTCATAGACGCGGATGGCGTCGAGGCGCGCCGATTCGCGCAGGAAATTGCGACCGAGGCCGGGGATGTCGATTTCGAGGTAGGCGATTTTGATCGTCGTCACCGCCGCCAAGCGATCGCGGGCGTCCTTGACCAGACGCATGATGTGCGGGCGGAGAACCTTGTAATCGATGCAATGACGCCGTGACTTGTCACGCTTGCCGTACTTCAGTTCGTTACGCACCAAGCCGTAGGCGTTTTCGCCCAAGGTCCAGCCGGGGAGGATCTCATTGTAGGCGCGCGGCACGCCCGAGGCGCTTTCATCCAGAGGATCGACGGGAATGGAGATCAGGCTGAACGGGAAGCGCACCTTCTGCGGCAAGGTCGAGACGCCCATGCTCACCGTGCTGTAGGGCGCCTCGCTAAAATCGGTGGGCAGACGGATGGCGCAGCCCAGACCGTAGAACACCCCTTCTCCTGGCCAGATTTCCTGATCGGGGGCGCGCCCGGTATGATTGCTGCCGACCATCGCGCCATAGGCGATGTTGCCTTTGCCTTCCGGCCAGAAGGCGGCGATCAGCAGGGACTGATGATGGAAGCCGACAAACGGGCCAACCAGCGACGCGGTGACCTCGCCCTTGGCGATATGGGTGTTCGGGCCGATGATCGAATCCTCGACCGTGGCATGGGCATCAACGGCGCTGTGCTCAAGCAAGGCGCTGCGGCGCACGATGCAATTGCCGCCGACTTCGACCCCCCACTGGACCACGGCATCGGTCACCGCCGCGCCATTGGTGATGCGCGTCGGCTCCTCCGCGGAGGAGAGCACCGCAACATTGGTCAGCTCATGGACATTGTCGATCACCGCCCCGACGCCGATGAAAGCGTCGCGGATGCGCTCGGTATGCAGGATCCGCGCCGTGCGCCGGACCCAGCACACCGGACTGGTGATCGCCTGGGTATAGGCGGCGACGGCAGAACGGATCTGCTGCTGGCCGGCATGGTTGCCACGCTCGCCGGCAATCAAGGCCGCATCGGGAATGGTCAGCTCCGCCCACAACGGGACTTCCCGCCCGCCGGTTTCGCAGGCGATGGGCAGCTCGCCACTGCAGCCGAAGACCGCCGCCCCCGAACAGACGATCGAACCGACACCGAAGAGCACGGCTTCGCGATCGATGACCACATGCGCCGCCAGGCGGACGTTTTCCAGCAGGCAGTCGTTGCCGATCTGGCAATGGCTGAGCGTGCAGTCGTAGATCCCGGTGGCCTGGCGGAATCCGGGCACGACCTCGACTTCACCGGTGAAGCGCCCGAGCACGCAGGCGCCCTTGAAATTGACCCGGCGCACGCGGAAGGCATCGAAATCCTGGGCCACGTGGAGCAGGGCCCAATCATCGCAGCGACAACCGCGATCCTCAAGGACGGCGATCTCTTCGCGAGTCAGGGCCCGCAGCAGCAAGCCAAGGATATTGTCGGGACGCTTCGCCACCTGACGGGCGGCATCGACCAGTTCCGATTTCTGACCGATGCCCGCGACCACCGTCGCGAAGGACTGGCTGCACGAACGCGGCGACGACAAGAGGGCGCTATCAGAGGCGACGGACATGAGCTTAGGCCGAAAGCCGGGAAATGATCGCGTCATCGAGCTGCCCGCTAGCATCGGCGTCGGTGATCATGGTGAGGTTGGGATGGGTGGTGAGCAGGCTCGCGGGCATGCCCGGACCAACACGGCCTTCGACCATCCGTCGTACAGCTTCGGCCTTGCCGAGGCCGCAGGCGATCAGCAGGACGCGCTTGGCATCGAGGATCGGTCCGAGGCCCATGGCGATCGCCTGGCTCGGAGTGTCCTGAAGATTCTTGAAGCGCTCGCCGCCGCTGATGGCGGCGATGGTCGAAGGCGTGAGATCGACCAGGCGCGTGCGGCTCTTCACCGAGCTCCCCGGCTCGTTGAGTCCGAGGTGCCCGTTGTGGCCCAATCCGAGGACCACCAGATCGAGACCGCCACGGGCTTCGATGAGCAGGTCATAGGCCTTGCACTCAAGCTCAAGATGCCGTGCATCACCCCGTGGCACATGGGTATTCTCACGCGGGATGTCAACCTGCCGGAAGAGGTGATAATTGAGCATGAAGCGCGTCGAGCGGCGATCTTCGGGACGCACGCCAACGTATTCATCGCAAGAGAAGACTTCGACATTGTTGAAGCTGAAGCCGCCCTGCTCGTGCCAGTGCTGGACCAGTTCACGGTAGGCCAGCAGGCTCGTCGAGCCGGCGGAAAGACCCAGGACTAGGCGCGGGTTGACGGTGATCGACTGAGCCAATTTTTCGGCCAGCAGCTTTCCGGCGCCTTCGCGATCTTCGGTAACGATCAATTTCATGGGCGTATCCTGGCGACTTGCCGCGCCTGCGCTACCGCCGGGCGCACGCTAGGAGCCTATCTGCGCTAGGCGGAATTTACGCTTACCGTAATAACGCAGACGGCCCATGGGACTGAGTCCCATGGGCCGTAACCAGCATCAGTCGCCGAGGACATACTCGGCGATCTGAAAAAAAACAGCAGATATCAGATACCCTGCTTGGTCATGTAGCGCAGCAGGTCAACGACGCGGTTGCTGTAGCCCCATTCATTGTCGTACCAGGACACGAGCTTGAAGAAGTTGGCATTCAGCTCGATCGAGGAACCCGCATCGTAGATCGACGAGTTCTTGTCGTGGATGAAGTCGGTCGACACCACTTCTTCGTCGGTGTAGGCGAGGATGCCCTTGAGCGAGCCCTGCGAAGCCGCCTTGATGACCGCGTTCAGCTCTTTGAGCGAGGTCGCTTTTTCGGTCTTGAAAGTCAGATCGACGACCGAGACGGTCGGCGTCGGCACGCGGAAAGCCATGCCGCTGAGCTTGCCCTTGACCTGGGGCAGGACCAGGCCGACGGCCTTGGCTGCACCGGTGGTGCTGGGGATGATGTTGGTGGCTGCCGTACGGCCGCCCTTCCAGTCTTTCTTCGAGGGACCATCGACGGTCTTCTGCGTCGCGGTGTACGAATGAACGGTGGTCATCAGACCTTCGGTGAGACCGAAGCCGGCATCGAGAACCGCCTTCACCAGCGGGGCGAGGCAATTGGTGGTGCACGAGGCATTGGAAACGATGGTATGCTTGGCGGCATCGTATTCCTTCTCGTTGACGCCCATGACCACGGTCTTCACGCCATCGCCCGAGGCCGGCGCGGAGATGATCACGCGCTTGGCACCGGCCTTGATGTGCAGGCCGGCCTTCTCATCGGACGTGAACAGACCGGTCGATTCGATGACGACGTCAATGCCGAGGTCCTTCCAGGGCCAGTTGTCGCGGCAGGCGAGGACTTTGATGTCCTTGCCGTTGACCACGAGGATGTCGTCCTCGGCGACCGTGGCGGCCGACTTCTTGGAGCTGACGGTACCGGCGAACTTGCCCTGGGTGGAGTCGTACTTCACCAGGTAAGCGAGGTTATCGGCGGGCACGAGATCGTTGACGGCAACGATGTCGAACTCGGTGCCGAGGGCACCTTGCTCGACGAGCGCGCGGAAAACGAGGCGGCCAATGCGACCGAAACCATTGATGGCGACCTTGATGGCCATGGAGAACTCCCTGATGGGCTGACGGTGGGTGCGCCGCGCGTGCGGCGCGAGAGGAATGAGACGAAGACGTTATGAGAGCAGCCCTGTTTGCAAGACGCCCTGAAATGCGCGATTTGCAGACGCCTAGGCAGCCTGGCAAAATCCAACGAACGACGATTACAGACGCATTTGTGCGCATAGAGACCGCGAGTGCCAGACGGCGCAACAGCCCAGCCGGCTTATGATGCGTTACTACGCACCAGTACGCAGGCATAACCGCCCAATTGCCACGTATCCGGCCACGAGACGCGTTCGGCGAGGATCCGCCACCCATCCAGGCGATGGGTGATGGCCTGATTTTCACGCGGGCTCAGACTACAGGTCGCATACACCAGGCGGCCGTCAGCGGCGACGAGATCGGCGGCGCTGCGGATCAGACGCGTCTGAATCTTCTGCAAGGCGGTGAGGTGCGCATGATCGTAGCGCCACCGCGCTTCTGGACGACGGGCGAGGACACCGCTGTTGGAACACGGCGCGTCGACCACCACGCAGTCAAAGGAACCCGGGGCAAACGCCGGACGAAACCCGTCCTGGACGACCACCCGCTGCTGGAAGTCGCCGTCCTTGGCGAGCTCCTGAACTTTCGCCAGGCTGGCATCAGCAAGGGTCACGTCGGCGTGCAGATCGAGCAGTGCACGGGCCTTACCGCCGGGCGCAGCGCAGAGATCGAGCACCCGTTCACCGGGTCGCACGCGGCAGATTTCGGCAACCTCGCCCTGAGCGCGATCCTGGACCGTGCAACGGCCATCTCCGACCAGGGCCAAGGCTTCGGCAGGGTCTTCCCACCAGGACCATTCGCCGTCCGTGCGCAGTGGATGTCCGGGCAAGGGCGCGCACCCCGGACGGGTACGCGTGCACAACGGCGGAAGATGATTCAGCGCCGCGAAGCAGGCTTCGCTGTCTTCATGCGGCAGCACGCTGCGCAGATCATTGACCAGGTCATCAGGCAGACTGTAGCGCACGCCCACCGAGGCCGGGATATCAGCCGGCGCCAAGCGCCCCAAGGGACCATCGCCGTGGCGCTCGTCCTGGCGCAGCGCTGCTAATTTGCGACCCACGGCATTGGCCACGCCGGTAAGCATCGGCTCGCCCATGACCCGCAGCGCCTGCACGCACTCGCCGACGGCGGCATGCGGCGGAATGCGATCGAGGGCGAACAGCTGATGTGCCATGATCCGCAGGCAATCACGCAAGGTTTCGCTCTGCCGCCCGGGCTTCAGAAAACGATCGCTAAGGTGATCGTAGAGGCGCCGCTGGGCCATGGCGCCCAGGGCCAACTCGCGCGCCAAGGCGGCATCGGGGCCGCTCGCACGCAGGGCATCGATGGCTTCGACGACGGTATGCGAGGCCCCATCCGCCCAGGCGCGCAAGGCACGCAAGGCGAGAACCCGGGCACCCCCGGAAGAAGCGTGGGACGTTGATCTAGTGGGGCGTTTGTTTGCTGATTTCATCACGTAGGAGGCGCGTGCGACTATTGACATCTGGCGCATGCAGGCCTTCCCAATAGTCGTTGCAATTGTCCTCTGTCCAATGGCTGTATTTCTTGGCATTGTTCGAGAACTCATCCCACTCGTTCATGAACTGCTTCCAACGCGCCTCGGCCGATTTCATCTGGCTTACGTCCTTGCTCACCCAGGCATCATTGACCAGACGCTGGGCCTCCGCGAAGTTTTTCGAGATCAGCGACTGTTGGGCTCTCAAATCATGAACCTCGCCTGCCTTCGACGCTCCGCCGCCCCGAATAACGATGATGCCGACCGCGATCAGCAGGATCAACGGCACGGTGATGAGGGCGATCCGGAGCTGCTTGGGCATTCCTCCGCTGCTCGCGCGTCCCGAGCGACCAGTTTTGGGCCTACCGATCTTGGTGCTACTGCTGGTTTTGGCGGGGGCGCTGGCACTCGGCTCTGCGACCCGCGACGAGGAGGCGGATCTGCGGGTACTGTTGCGCCCCTTGGGCTCCACCGGGGTGGCGCTGGCGCGCGACGCAGGCCGCTGCTTGTTCACACTGACGAGCGCCGAGGAATCGTCATCAGCCGATGCCTTTTTGAGGTATGGCGAGGCCTGATGCACCTCGCTGAACTTCCGGGATACCGGCGCTGTCGGGGCTGAGACTAGGTAACCGAGGTCCTCGACGATTTCTTCCGACTCAGGACCCGCGGGCGTCAACGAGCGGCTGCCGGAAGGCGATTGTTTAATCGCCGAAAAACTGGCCGCTGCGCCAAAAAAATCAGGAGGAATCGAGTCTACTAGCCAGGTATCCTCATGATCGAGCCGACGGACTTCGGCCGGATCCTGCGGTTGTGGCTGAGGTCTATGGGCGAGACGTCTATCGGCGAGATGCCCCTCAGCCCGGTCGTCGGGGACGGTTGCTGCCCGATCACGAGCCCGATCGAGGAGCTTAGAGTACCCGGCTTGAAGGCTCGCGGCCGGGGCGGCGCCGACCACCGCCTGTTCGCCGCCGCGTAACGCCAGCCATTCCTTGCCATGTCCCATTTCGAGACAGCTGGCGCAGATCACATCCTGGCCACGTAGCATTCCATGACCTGAACGGAGATCGACATCCGTGACACGAACACCGCAGACATCACAGAAATAAACGTTCAGGCCCACGAAGATTCCTCGCCTAACTGCCTGCCCGGCGAAGATGCCAGCAGAGAAGTGAGATGTTAAACCATAACCTTTAATCTCTAGTCGCAATCAACGGCGACCGCTGCTGAGCACCCGCTGTGCGTGAAGCACGAACATTTCGAGGGCCAAGGTGGCATCGACTCCCGAAGAACGCAATTGACGTTGACACTGCAAGGCACCGATGAACAGGCGCAATAACGTCGGTCGACCCAGTTCCTTGGCTCGCTTGCGGGGGTAATAAAGGCTGCCTTTGGCGCCCACCCACTTGGCGGCCTCCTCGTCATCGGGCGTTTCGCTGCAGGCGATCTGGCGACGCAGGTCGCCGAGCAGCGCCGCCAGGACCAGTTCCGGTTCGGCTCCATTACCGGCATGAAGCAGCTCCAGAGCCCGCTTGGACTTGCCCTCGAAGAACGCCCCGGTGAGGTCAAACACCGGCCGTTCGGCGGTACCCGACA
>JBILBP010000184.1:0-5709 GCA_044353645.1 Planctomycetota bacterium
GCGACGCCGCCGTGGTCCGCTACGCCACGGCCTTCGATCGCGCCGAGCTCCCGGCCGAGCGACTGCGCGTGACCCCCGCCGAACTGCTGGCGGCCTACAACGCCTGCGAGCCGACCTTGCGCGCAGCGATGCACACCGCCATCGA
This sequence comes from Planctomycetota bacterium, assembly GCA_044353645.1. Lineage (GTDB taxonomy): Bacteria > Planctomycetota > UBA11346 > UBA11346 > UBA11346 > CAIUVD01. The sequence goes on from JBILBP010000184.1 coordinate 146, forward strand.
GCAGGTCACCGCCTATCAGCGCCGCTTGCTGCCGAGCGGTTTCGGGGAAACCCTCGATCAGCCCCTCGGCGTGCGCTGGTCGGCGATCCCACGCGTCGGCGCCTATGTCCCCGGCGGCCCCGCCGGCAGCCTGCCGCTGTTCTCGTCGGTGATCATGAACCTCGTACCGGCGAAGGTCGCTGGCGTCCGCGAAACCGTCCTCGTGACCCCCGCGCGCGCCGATGGCTCGGTCGCCGGCGAGCTGCTGGCGGCGGCCCATGCCGTCGGCGTCGACGAGGTCTACAAAGTCGGCGGCATCCCGGCGATCGCGGCCCTCGCCTGCGGCACTCCGACCATCGCCAAGGTCGATAAGATCGTCGGCCCCGGCAACATCGTCGTGACCCTCGCCAAGCGCCGCGCCTATGGCCGCGTCGACATCGACATGCTCGCCGGCCCCAGCGAGGTCCTGGTCATCGCCGATGGCAGCGTCGATCCGCGATTCACCGCCGCCGATCTCCTCTCGCAGGCCGAGCACGATACCCTGGCGATGTGCGTGTGCGTGGTCGTGGGTGGCGATGCCGTCGCCGCCCCGATCCAGGCCGAGATCGCCAAGCAGCTCGCGGCCCTCCCCGGCGAGCGCCAAGCCGTCGCCCGCGCCAGCCTCAGCCGCTTCGGGCGCCTGGTGCATGTCCGCGATCTCGATGAAGCAGCCGCGGTCTCCAACCGCATCGCTCCCGAACATCTCGAAGTCCTGGTCGCCGACGCCCGGGCCCTGGTGCCCAAGCTCACCCATGCCGGGGCGATCTTCATCGGCGCCTGGAGCCCCGAGCCCATCGGCGACTACATCGCCGGCCCCAGCCACACCCTGCCCACCGGCGGCACGGCGCGGATGTGGAGCGGCATCGGCGCGGATACCTTCCTCAAGCGTACCAGCCTGATCCATCTCAGCGAAGCCGAATTCCGCCGCCTGGCCCCGGCCGGACTGGCCCTCGCCCGCGGCGAAGGCCTCGCCGCCCACGCCAACTCGATCGCCGTGCGCCTGGGATGATCAAGCGCGCCACCGCTGCCGAGGTCGCCTGGGTCTATGACCAGCTCGCGGCAACCATCGTGCCGCGCAGCGATCTGTTGTTCGCGAATCCTTTCGAGCTGCTGGTGGCGGTGGTGCTCTCGGCGCAGGCCACCGACAAATCGGTGAATCTCGCGACGCGCAAGCTCTTCCCGGTGGCGTCGACCCCGGCAGCGATCCTCGCGCTGGGCGAAGAAGGCTTGGCCCCCTACATCCGCACCATCGGTCTCTACCGCACCAAGGCGAAAAACGTCATCAACCTCTGCCGACTGCTGATCGAGCGCCACCACGGGGAAGTACCTCGTACGCGCACCGAACTCGAAGCCTTGCCCGGCGTCGGGCGCAAGACCGCCAGCGTGGTCCTCAACGTCGCCTTCGGCGAACCGACGATCGCCGTCGACACCCATGTCCACCGCGTCGCCAACCGCCTGGGCTTCTGCTGCACGACTACGCCGCTGAGCACCGAACAGGCGCTTCTCAGACGCACGCCAAAAAAACACCTGCTGCATGCGCATCACTACCTGATCCTGCACGGGCGCTACACGTGTACCGCCCGCGCCCCGCAGTGCGCAACCTGCGCGGTGACAGCCCACTGCCCCTCGCGGGAGATGTACATACCTGTGGCCTGATCTATGCCCGCAATGGCTCGCGTCATTCCGTCCTGCGCCGCGACCGACTGCGACCGACGGTGGGCGCTTACCCTCCATAAAATCGGGACGGAAGATTTCGCTGGATCTTTCGGCGACACATCGGCTGTACGCGATTCCTACTCCACTCGTTCCGGAGCATTCGAGATGCGCCAGGTCAGGCCAAAGCCAATGCAGGGCCCCTGCTGAGCGAGCGTCAGCGAGTCATTGGCGTTGGTGGTCAGATCATAGGAATTCACGACATAGCCGGCCTGCACACTGACGCTGAGCTGCTTGGCGAACCGGTAGAAGCAGACCAGGCGGGCGTCGTAGGCGCGATACGCGCCGTTAGCGGAAAATGCCGGAGCGGCATTGCCTGCCGGGAGTGACAAGTGCGACCTCCCATAGGAGAGGCCGCATTCACCCGTGATCGTCCAATCATCGGTGAGTGCATAGCCCAGACCCAGTGAGCCGCGACCGCCATAATTAAACATGAAATCCTGGGAACCATAGCTGTAGGCAGCCGTCGTGGCATCCACGCCGACGATCACACCGAATGGATCTCCGACGCGCGCTAGCGAATACCGCCCACCAAGGGCGAGGGCCGTTCCGGAATCGAATGAATCGCTGGCCGTGCGCGTGAAGGTCGGGGTGGCTAGGGTGAAATCGAAGGCCGTCGGCTGGGTCGTGACCACCGCCTGCAGATCGCGCATGACCAGCTCCGCGGCTTCTGCCTGAGAGGTGATTAGCAGAAGGCATCCGATGAATCCGCTACCTGCACCACGCATCGCGCCCGACGGCCGAACCTGATCTCTCTGAGTAATCATGAGTGTATCCTGAATCCGAGAGGAGGATGAGAAGTGATCCGACGTCATTGACGCAAGAGCAGGCGCGCGCCGATCACAGCGTGCGCGGTTGAACGATCGATACCTTCCCTGCCCGCGAGAATATTCTCCCGGCGCGCCAAGGTCACGGAATCATGCCACGATCCGCCACGGATATGCGCACCGCTGCCGGACCCCGTCCACTCCCAGACATTGCCGTGGAAGTCATAGAAACCCCAGGGGTTGGCGGCGAAGCTCCCAACTGCGACCGGGCCACGAGCAAGACGGGTCTCGGCGACGACGGCGTGCTGAAGGATCGTGGAACGCTCGCTGGCATCACCCCACGACCAGCGCGTGGTGGTGCCGGCGGCACACGCGAAATCCCATTGCGCATCGCTGGGCAGGGCCAGCTGGACGTTTCTTCCGACATTGAAATCCGTGAGTTCTGCGACGATGTCATCGTTGCTGATATTGAAGGCCGGACGATTGCCACCGATCGCGTCGTTGCCAACCACCGCCTCCGGCACCTTGGTCCAGGCCGCAGTCGTCGCCGGAGCGATGATGCTCCATTGATCCTGGGTGACTTCGAACACCGCCAGGAAGTAACTGTCACCCAGGCCCGTGACCCGACGGAAGACCATGCTCGTCGAACGATACAATGGATTGGTCACGAGATCGGGGACGCTCATGGCCGTAGTCCGCGTGCCGCTGGCAAGATCATAGATGAGGTAGGTCGCGGTTGACTCATTGAGGCCACCGCCCAGGTCTCCGGAACCGCCGCCTCCGCAACCCACGATGAGCAACAGGCACAGCATCATCACCGCCTCAGCAGTGCGGCGCCACAAGGTCCGCGAGAGAGTCGCCAGCGACATGAGTGATTTCATTTAATTGCTCCCCGTTGGAGGCTGCACGACCATCAGGAGGATCTCCTGATAAGCGCTGGTTTCGTTGGCGAGATCGGTGACTAGGACGCCGAGCTTCTGATAGGCGACCTGCGGATCGAGCAGCGACATCGACGGCGGTATGCTCCATGACGCCGGCCAGGTGATCGTGCCGTCACCGCCTGGGCCGCCGCTGAAGACCAGGGCGGGGGTGGTCAGCTGCTCGGGATCAACCAGGGTGAAGCTCACCTGCGGCGGCAGGCCGAGTTGTCCCACTGCCGGCAGCACCACATGCGGTGTATAGCTCAGCACGCTGCCCTGCATCGCCGCCAGCGGCGGATTGGAATCGATCGCCAGGGCCGCAGCACCGGTATCGCTAATCACGATCTGGATGGTGATGATATTCGAGCTGCGCGGGACCCTCGCCGCACCATCCGAAACGAGGCCATTGTCAACCGCCATGACCGTGAATTGATCACTAGTGATGCTGCTTGCTCCGGCATTGGGAGTCGCTGCCGTATAAGTGTAGATCCCAGGCGTGGCGCCGGCGGCAATCGTACCCTTGGTCGGCTGCGTCACGAAGGTGTAGATCGTCGCCCCATCGGGATCGGCAACCGTAGCGACGGTGTCATTCCCGGGCATGCCGAGACTGAAAGTAAAAGGCACCGGCGCGTTGGGCACCGCCAGGATCTTGCGCACCACGGCCAACGTTGGCGGATTGTTGTAAGGCATGACCTGAACGGTCTTGTTCACCGCTACGCTCAGACTGTGGGCTCCGTTCTCAACCTGGATGCGGACTTCTCGTGGTGACGCCGAAGGGTTCAGCCCACGGTTGACAAAGGTCAGATGCTGCACGACATCCTCTACCGTCGAGAGCAAGATCGCAGCCGAAGACTCCAGAGCGAGTTCCAAGGGTACCCCGTTCTTGCCACCGCTGAGCGTGCCGATCGACACGCCCGCTGCGAAGCTGGCACCATAGACGACCGGAGTGCTGTCGGTCAGCTCATCATAGGTCCCGAGGTGTACCAATCCGGAATCCATTAGGGATAATTCATCGGCGGCATCATCACCCTGCACCGCCGGCAGGCCATTTACCGCCACCCTGGTCGAATCGGGAATCGACAGGCTGGCGATGATCCGTGCACCGGTATTGCCGAGCCCCTGGAATTGCGTGGGTATATTGGAGTCAGCCGGATTGAACAGCAGAGCTCCGCCATCGACGAGCACCGGTATCGCCGGCGCCAGCGCGATCGGCTCGGTGAAGACCGGCGTCGAACTCGAAAGGACTACAATCGGCAAGGTCCGATCGATGGCGATGTTGAAGACCACCGGCGCACTCTCTCCTTGGCGCGAATCGGTGAGGGCCGGCACTCCAAAGGCCGCCGGAACGGATTGCGGATTATCATCACGGACCACGCACACGAATCCATCGTCACCGCTCCGGGCGCCAAGATGCGTGTAGCTGATGTAATCTTGATTGAGGTCTTCCTGGGTGAAGGAATTGGCCTCATCCACGGCCAGCGGCACGGCGATGATCTTCATCCCCGTCAGCGGATCGCTGGGACGTTTGCGCAGCAACGTGCCTTGCGACACCCCCAGCGCGACGATGTAGGTCAAGCCGCTGGGATCCTTGGTCTCCTGATCCCAGGCCACCAAGTTCGACGTGCTCAGCACCAGGGTCCCGGCGTTGGCCGGAATAGGCGTAGTAAAAAACGGATTGAGTGGCGTACCCACCAAAGGATAGCTGGGGATCACCGAGGTTCCGCCATGGATGATCCCGGTGTTGCTGGAGGCCACGGTTATTCCACGGTTTTCCGTGAGCGGATTGCTGGTGGATGCGACCAGCAGTGGATCGGCATTCGCAAAGTGGACCACCACCGACACGCTGTTCGTGGTCACCCAGGCCTGCGATCCGGGTGCCGTACTCGCAGCCACTCCCGCAGGGACCACGCCGGCACGTACGCCGGTGCCACCGAGATCATTGACCTGTACGGTGACGGTATCGTGATCGCCATAAAACGACGTCGTCGGCCGATAGACCAGCGTCGCCAGAGCATGGTTGATGGCGCTGAGTGTGCCGCGAAAGGTCACGGTCGCATTTCCGGAAGCCAAGCCGGCGAGCGTCCCGGGGACGCCACTGCCTTCACCATCGCTGAAGGCCGCGAGCAAGCCGGTGGTCTGGGTCAAG
>JBILBP010000185.1:0-5664 GCA_044353645.1 Planctomycetota bacterium
TCTGATTTTCTTTTGGAGTCCCAATAATCCAACCGCCTTACGAACGACAATCTGATTCGCAGATCCCTGGGGGAATTATTTTTTTTGGTTCTGCCCAACAGTTTATTGAACTGCTGCCAAACGGGCGTGCAGCGGTACTATTGTCCGTCTATTGCAGCTCATCATCTCGACATAATACTCCTGCCATAATGACGTCAAGCCCGACGATCGGTGACCCTCATGCCGTGTGGTGGTCAATATATAATCGTTATTTGTTGACACAAGGCGTTAGCAAGACTGCACTACCGTGGTTTCGTCGTCGCGTTGAGCAGTTTATGGCTTATGTTCCGGGTCGACTGGCAACTGAGGTGTCAGGCGGTGAGGTTTCTGTCTATTTAGGCTCAATAGACAGAATGGGATTTCCTGCTTGGCAGCTTGCGCAGGTCCTGGAGGCCCTGCAGCGGTTTGGGCGCTATCGCGGGTGTGCTTGGGTGGATGAGGTTGATTGGGCAGCTTGGCGGACTCGGTGGGTGGTTCCAGAAGGAAGCGGAATCAGCCTTGCCGTGATTGAACGGGGGATTTTTCCTGAAGATTCTGTGCTCCGCAGTTTTGTGGTGCGCCTGCGGGTACGACAATTAAGCTACCGAACTCAGAAGACCTATCTCGAATGGGTGGAACGCTGTTTGAAGTTCCATGGTCTTGAATCCACTGCAAATAGACTCGCTGAAGAGCATATTGGTCCCTTCTTGACTTACCTAGCTGCCGAACGTCAGGTTGGGGCAAGTACGCAACGCCAAGCTCTAAATGCCTTGGTGTCGTTCTTTCAGGAAGTGTATGGTCGAAATGCGGTTGATGCCGGAGCATTCATCCCTGCCGCGACTCCACGTCAGGTGCCGACGGTGCTTTCGGTTGATGAGGTTCGGCGGGTACTGGCTGCCATTTCCGATCCAACCCAGTCGCTGATCGCGACCTTGTTGTATGGGGCTGGCCTACGGCTTATGGAAGCTGTTCGCCTGCGCGTGAAGGATCTCGACCTCGATCATCGCATCATTCTGGTTCTTGAAGGTAAAGGTGGCGTCAGTCGCCGCACCCCACTACCTGATTCTTTGACTGAACGACTTGTTGCGCAGATAGAAACGGTCCGCATCAACCATGCACAGGATCTTGCCGACGGGTATGGTCTCGCGTCTCTGCCACCGGGACTTTGCGTAAAAATTGGCAAGGGTGCTACAAGTCTAAGTTGGCAGTATCTCTTTCCTAGCCATCGACGGGCGATTGATCCGCTCGATGGTCAGGTGAAACGACATCATGTCCATGAATCATTGGTACAGAAGGCGGTTCACGCAGGAGTTCTACGAGCGGGATTAACCAAGCGCGCCAGTTGCCATACGCTGCGTCATTCTTTCGCGACCCACCTCCTTGAAGGTGGTCAAGACATCCGCACCGTGCAGGAACTTCTCGGCCATGCCGATGTCCAAACGACCATGATTTATACCCATGTGCTCAACCGACCCGGGCTAACAGTACGTTCTCCTGCAGATCTCCTGTAAGAATCATGGATCTGGCTGCATGCGGACTGGGATAATTGAAGTTGAATTCGTTCATTCATTTTGTGATGTTTCAAAATACCTTTTGGGTTACTCTGAGGGGTTGGATACGTATGCATTTTGGCGAAAATGTACCAACAAGGTGCCAGGTAAAGTTAGTTCAATGAATTGGAATTTACTTCATGTGAGCGACTGCAAGCAGTGTCTTTTCTACGTCTGGAATGCCGACCAACACCCTTCTCGCCCCAACGCCGTTTCCTTTAGCATAAACACTCTGATTTACCCGTAAACATAGCATCTGAAATTTTTAACAAACTTTTTTCGGGGCCTTGTTGCCTCTTCTTCACAGCCGCGTGCAATCGTGGAGATAGTGCCCCATTGATCGCTGCGCGGACTTGGCCACAGCCTCGCGCATAGGCAACACATGACCTAAAGAGCCTCGTTACTTCGCTCGTTCTACGAGTGGGGAAATGCGTTTTTGGGGTTCAAGGCGGTGCTCTTCCTTGCCGCGATAAAGGATGCCCGCCGCGTGCCGATCACTGACGACTGGGACATGAAGACGAGCAGCAGCCCAACCCAACCCGACAGACTGCACCCGGTCGCATTCCGCAAAAGCCAACGGTCGGGAAGCCCTCGGTTTGCCGAGAACCCTAGCGCGGCCCTAGCCGAAGATCCAACCGTCCTCGAACACGAGAAAAATAAAACCCTGCAAGCTATTGTCTTGCAGGGTTTTATCATGGTGCGCGATCTAGGACTCGAACCTAGGACCCAGGGATTAAGAATCCCTTGCTCTACCAACTGAGCTAATCGCGCAGGGTGCGAATTCCCCCCTTTGGGTGGGAGGGCGGGATCATGGGAACGAGGTGGTGGCTGTCAACGGGGCTTCGGTCAAATGGATGAGGGCCTTGAGGCCGAGCTCGGTAAGCAAGAAGGGTTTCGCGATCAGGTCGCAGGCGCCGCCGGGAATAGTGCGGAAGAAGTGCTCGAAATCGGCAAGTGAGGTCACGAACACCACCGGTGTAGTGAGGTAGTCCGGCAGCAGGCGCAGGCGGCTGACCAGCTGGAAACCATTCATGCCGTCCATCATCACATCCGAAAGGATCACCTGATAATGGCGGTTCTGCACCGCTTCCAGGGCATGTTGCGCGTCGCTCACAGCGTCGGCGGCGACTCCCACTACGCGCAGGGCGTTGGTCATCATCAGCCGCGACACCGGATCGTCGTCGACTACCAGTGCGAAGCGGCTCGCGAGGTCGAAGCCTACTTCTGGGCTCTCGGCGCGGTGGGCGATGACGCTGAGCGCCCGGCCGACGGTACGCAATACCGCCGGCGAGCCGTGGTGCGGCATTTCCGACAATTCGTGGAGCAGAGCCTGTGTGGCCTTGATCAGGGCATGGCAGGTGGCGTCGAGTTCCTCGGCGGGCGACTCGGCGGCACGCAGTACGCCCGACAGTTCGTCCAATGCTGACGCCAGGGACTCGTGATCAGTGTGCGCCGGCACGCTTGCGAGCTGGGTCTGCGCCTGGGCACAGGTAACGGTGATGCGCGCCTGGCGCTCGCGCTGGCGGGCATCGAGCGGGCGGAAGCTGCGCGTGATCGGCATGGTCATCAGATGGGTGGCGTCCATACCCAGGATGCGCTGTACCTGCTGCAGAAAATCACCGGCGTTCATGTGCTGCATGATCAGCACCTGGCTAGCCCCGGCACGCCAGGCGGCCTCGATGCTGAGCTCGCGCGCGTCGCAGAGCACCAGAACCGGCAAAGCTTGATGTTCGGGACGACGGCGCAGGGTACGCAGGAGATCCGGGCCCAGGCACAGCTCATCGGTGAAATCGAGGACCACCAGATCGGGGATCTCGACCCCGAGGCTGTGCAGCACGGCTTGGCCGGAGGTCGTTTCCTCGACTATAAAGTGCTCCTTGCGCAACCGTTGCGCGAGCGGGTCTTCGCCAGACGCAGGCGGCCGGGCAAGGAGCACGCGCGGCATGCGTTCGGGTACGTGCTGGATGCGCGGGCTGCCGCTGAGGGCGGTGATCGGTGCATGCCGGGGATCGTGTCCGGTGAGGATCAGATCGAGGTCGTCAACCATGCGCTCGGCCGAGGCGTAGCGCTCTTCGCGGTCATGGGCGCCGGCCTTCATGACCACCGCCACCAGACGTTCGTCGAGGTCGGCCTTGAGGCGTCGCGGATCGGGCAGGGATGAGACCAGGACCTGGTTGAGGATCGACCATGGCGAGCCACCCGCAAAAGGAGGCTTGCCGGTGAGTAGGTAATACAACGTCGCGCCGAGCGAGTAGAGGTCGGAGCGCGTATCGAGTTCGATGATGCCTTCGACCTGCTCCGGAGACATGAAAGCCGGCGTACCGACGATTTTCCCCCCGAGGGTCAACGGTCGATGCTGATCAAGGATCTGGACCAGGCCGAAGTCGCCGAGCTTGGCCGCACCGCTTTCGCTGAGGAGGATGTTCGAGGGCTTCAGGTCACGATGGATGAGGTGTGCGGCGTGCACCGCCGTCAGGCCCTGGGCGGCATCTCGGGCGATGGCGGCGGCGGTAGGGCCGGGTAGACACCCGCCGTGAGTGCGTACCAGAACTTCGGCGTCGCCGCCACGCATCAGCTCCTGGGCCATGTACAGCGTGTCGTCGGCTTCGCCGAGATCGCTGCAGCCGACCACGTGCGGATGCTTGAGCTGGGCCAGCTGGCGGGCCTCGCGGATGAAACGCGCTCGCCAGGTGGTCTCGGCGGCAGCGGTCGGCGAGAGGATCTTCAGCGCCACCTCGAGGTTGCTGACACTGTGCTGGGCACGGTAGACGAGACCGTTGCCGCCGCTACCAAGGACTTCAAACAATCGATACGGTCCCACCACCAGGGCGGCATTGCCTTGCCAGGTGGTGGCTGAAAACGGACGGGCGTCAGTCATTTTGAGACAACGACATCAAAAAACCCTTGGCGCTGGCAGGAGTTGCTTAGACGAAGCGTCCATAGCCCTGCGGGCCATAGCCGCCGGGGCGGTAGCTGGCAAAACGCTGTGATCCCAAGGTCTTGGCCCACCGATCATGGGCGCGTATGAACTGGACGTATGGCCAGATCGCGATCGAGCCCCGGGAATCAAAATGGCCAATGACCTCGAGATAGCGAGGACGGATCAGCGCCGCCACGTCATTGCAGATGATGCGGATGCAATCTTCGTGGAAATCACCATGGTTGCGGAACGAGCCGAGGTATTCCTTGAGGCTTTTGCTTTCCACAAGGTGCTGATCGGGAATGTAGCTCAGACATAGTTCGGCCCAGTCGGGCTGGCCGGTGACCGGGCACAGGCTGGTGAAGCGCAGGCAATTATTGGTCACCCACATCGGCGTGGCGCCGGCGGTGCGCTGCTCGATGGCGACGGCTTCGAGCAGGCTCGGGGTATACACAAACGGCGTGGCGCGGCGGGTGCCGAGGGTCGCCTGCGGTAGCTGCGTGCGGCCGGCGGCGACCGCTGACGTGGCAGCGGGCATGGCAGTGGAGATGGAAGAGGCTTTTTTGGCGGGGCGGGGCATGCACCTACGCTAGGCGACGTCCGTGGATAGGCCAGCGGCCCGCGCTTAGTTTTTCTTGAGGCGTTCGAGACCCTGGGTGCCGATCAGATGGAAGCCCGTACCGGGCTCGAGGAGAATGCGGTACATGCGTTCGGCGGTCTGCGGATGGCCCTGGATCTCGGCGAGATAGGCACTGACCGCGATCAGCGGCATGGACACCATGTTGCCGATGATCGTGCGCAGGCCGTCTTCGACCAGTTCCCACGGCAGATAGCCAAGCCCGAAGCAGCCCAGCCGGGCGCAGAAGAGGATCACCAGACTGGTACGTTCGGTCTCGAGGATGTCCGTGAGGCGAAAGCACCATTCGAGGTCGGCACGGGCCGCGTCGGTCAAGCCGAGGCTCCGGTTGAGACAGGAGCGCAGCAAATGCTCGATCGGGGTCAGTTTCTCGCCGGGGATCTCGTCCAGAGCGCTGAGCAGTTGCCGGGTACAACCGAGGTGCAACAACGTCATCGTGCCGCGCACGTAGTCGCACAGAGCGCTGGGATTGTCCTCGCCGCGTCCGAGGCAGAGCACGGTTTCGTTGGGATCATCGACCTGGATCAGGTGCGCGGCGA
>JBILBP010000186.1:0-5653 GCA_044353645.1 Planctomycetota bacterium
ACCCCGGGCACATCCGCCTGGTGGCCGACCTGCTACGGAAGCACCCCTGGGCGGAGATGGCGACCCTGGCCGTGGCCGGGGGCGCCTCCGAGCAGGCCAACCCCAACAACGTCAAGGTCGTGCTCGGTCACGGCGACCGCTGCCTGTGGTTCACCCGCGCGCCGGCGGTCTACGATCGCGATCGCGGCGGCCCACGCGCCAACTGCCATCGCCACCTCGGCATCTACGCCTACCGCCGCCGGCTCCTGCTGGGCTATCAGCAGCTGCCCACGAGTGCGCTTGAACAGAGCGAAAAACTTGAACAGCTACGTGCGCTCGAGGCCGGTGTCGGCATCGCCTGCGCGGTGGTTGAGCACGCCGTGTCAGGAATCGACGTGCGCTCCGATTACGATGCTTTCCTTGCCCGCTGGAACCACCGCCCATGACTTCGCGCTCCGCCCACATGACCCGCCACATCGTTATCACCGGCGGTGTCGTCAGTTCGCTCGGCAAGGGCATCGCCTGCGCTTCGATCGGGCGGCTGCTGATCTCGATGGGCTACACGGTGCGCATCCAGAAGCTCGATCCGTATCTCAACGTTGATCCGGGGACCATGAATCCGTTCCAGCACGGTGAGGTCTTTGTCACCGACGACGGCGCCGAGACCGACCTCGACCTCGGCCATTACGAGCGCTTCCTCGGCAGTCCGTGCTCGAAGAACTCCACCGTCACCAGCGGTCGCATCTATCAGACGGTGATCCAGAAGGAACGCTCCGGCAAGTACAACGGCGGCACCGTGCAGGTCGTGCCGCATGTCACCGACGAGATCAAATCCAACATCCGCGCCCTCGGTGGCGACGGAGTCGACGTGGTCATCAGCGAGGTCGGCGGCACGGTGGGCGACATCGAAGGCCTGCCCTTCATGGAGGCCGTCCGCCAACTGCGCCACGATCTCGGGCGCGACCACGTGGTCTTCATGCACCTCGTCTATGTGCCGTACATCAAGGCTGCCGGTGAGATCAAGACCAAGCCGGCGCAGCATTCGGTGCAGAAGCTGCGCGAGATCGGCATCGTCCCCGACTTCCTGCTCTGCCGTGCCGACAAGGCGCTGTCGAAGAGCGTCAAGGACAAGCTCGCCCTGTTCTGTAATGTCGACCTCGACAAGGTCATCGACCTGCCAGATGTGCCAACGACTGTCTACGAGGTGCCGCAGGTGCTGCAGAAGCAGGGTATCCACGAGAGCGTCTGCCGGCGTCTGGGCCTGCCGGTGAGGCCCTGCGATACCCATGATTGGGATCTCATGGTCAACCATGTGCGCAAGCCCAAGGACACCGTCACCATCGCCCTCATCGGCAAGTACATCGATCATCAGGACGCCTACAAATCGGTCACCGAATCGATCGACCACGCGGCGTACTCGCACCTGCTCAAGGCCAACATCGTGCGCATCGAAAGCGAGCAGCTCGAGAAGGACGAGAATTGGCAGGAGCGCTTCAGGGGCATCGACGGCATCCTCGTCCCCGGCGGCTTCGGCAAGCGCGGCTTCGAAGGCAAGCTCAAGGCCATCCGCTATGCTCGTGAGCATCGTCTACCGTACCTCGGCTTGTGCCTGGGCATGCAGGCCGCTTCGATCGAATTCGCCCGCAATGTCCTGGGCTTCGCCGATGCCAACTCGACGGAGATGAACGAGAAGACCACCCATCCGATCATCGTCGTCATGGATTCGCAGAAGGACATCGTCGCCGCCGGCAATCTCGGCGGGACCATGCGCTTGGGCTCGTACCCCTGCACGCTGGTGAAGAAGAGCAGCAAGACCAGCAAGCTCTTCGGCGGCGCCGACGTCGTCCAGGAGCGCCATCGTCACCGCTACGAATTCAACAACGCCTTCCGCGCCCAGTTCGAGGCCGCCGGCATGCAGTTCACTGGTTTATACATCCCCGATCCGGCCCGCCCCGAGCAGTCGCTGGTCGAGATCATCGAGCTCAAGGACCATCCGTTCTTCCTCGCCACCCAGGCCCATCCCGAATTCAAATCGACCCCGGTCGTGCCGCATCCACTGTTCCGCGGTCTGCTGGGAGCGGCCTTCAAGCATAAGTCCGGGGAAAAAGCCGAAGTTTAGGCTGGGAGTCTGTCGAAGATAGGCGCCAGGAACGGGCTGGGAATTGGTTCGTTCAGCTCGATTTCGGGGGCGCGCGCAACCCGCCTGCGCCCGTTCGCCCAACCGCGCACCTCATCTCAAAGATCCCTTGGCGACCGAGATTCAGCTTCAAAGTGTTCTTCGACAGCATTCCGCATGAGCGGCTGCTAGACGCGGTCCGCCAACGGGTCACGTTGCTTGCGCACGGGACGCGATCCGGGCTGCGACTCCCCGAAATTTTGGCGAATCTCTGACGGAGATCATCCGTCAGCTGAATCGCCGGGCGCGCGGCTGGTTCGACTATGGTCGCAGCATTCATAAAAGCATCCACAGTCAGCTCGATAAGATGCTGCGCAGACGCTTGCGCAGCATCCTCTCCCGCCGCCGTGGACGCCTGCGATGGGGCGGCGGACAAGCCCATCGAATCTGGCCCAATGCCTTCTTCGACCGACACGAACTCTTCTCACCGGAACGAGCCCATGTCAGATATCTTCACCCCTACACGGGAACCCGATGACCGGAGAACCGTATGCGGGAAAACCGCCCGTACGGTTCGGAGGGAGGGGTGGCCGGTAGGGGCCGTCTCTACCTCTATCCAGGAACGCCTGCTAGGAGTCTGTCGGGAAGAGATGACCGAGTCATCCGACCGAATCTCTTCCCGACAGACTCCTAGGCGCGATCGGCGAAGACCATGCGTCCGTTGCTGGTGGTGTGCATGCGCGCGATGGTGCAGGTCACGACCTCGCCGAGCTGATCGGCGGCGCCATTGATCACCACCATGCTGCCATCATCGAGGAAGCCCACGCCTTGGCCTTTGCCTTCGCCGGGTTTACTGACCAGGACTTGCAGATCCTGCCCGGGTTTCAGCTGTGGTGCGAGGACGTTGGCGAGGGCGTTCAAGTCGACGACCTGGACGCCTTCGGCTTCGCAGCGACGGGTCAGATCGCGATCGCTGGTCAGCAGTCGCGAACCTTCGAGGCGGCAGAGGCGGATGAGGGTATCGCCGAGGCCGGTCGAATTGGGGATCTCGGTTTCGTCGACCTCGACCGGCGGCATGCCCATGGCGCGCAATTCAGCCAAGCCTTCGAGGGCGCGGGTGGCCTTGCGCTGACGAGCGGGGTCGGCGACAGAGGCTTCGCTTTCCCAGAAGGTCAGGACGTCACGATGCACGAGTAGGCGCTGGGCGAAAAAACCGGTCTTCAACAAGGACGGCAGGCGCGTGTCGCCGAGCATGTTGCCATCGACCACCAGCAACCCGCCATCATATTGATCGGCCTTCAGTTCGACGAAGGGCAGGATCACCCGCCAGCGATCGACATTGCGCATGACCGTGATCAGCACCAGATAGGTGATGACGATGGTCGTGGCGATCGCGAGGGTGTTGTTGAAATCGCTTTGTTCCGGCAGGATCTGGCGCATCGCCGAGACCAGCAACGAGGAGAGTAGCAGGCCGCCGGCGCCGCCGATGAGGAAGGCCACCAGGCTGCGCGTAAAGCGTCGACGGAAGGCCTGCTCAGCGGCGATCAGGGTCACTGCCACGCCGAAGCCTAACGCTCCACCGAACCAGGGCGGGAGATCGAACAGCCCACGATAGATGAGCTGGCCGTTGTTGAAGCCGATTATCGCCGCGAAGAGGACGAAGAGGATACGAACCAACAGGATCAGCATAGTGACGCCACGACTCTAATCCGAGCTCTTCAAACGACAAACCAATCTGTGATCAGGGCGAGTGTAAAGGTTTTTTAGACCTCGGCGGCGACACCGTGGCTGACGCCGCCGAAGAAGCTCACCCAGCGGATGTTGGTGAAGCCTGCTTCACGCAGCGTGCGTTCGGCATCGGCAACGGTCAGGAAGCGCTGGATGCTGTCGTTGAGATAGGTGTACGCCGCCGAGTCGCCGGCGAGGATGCCACCGACGGTTGGGAAGACGATCTTCCCGAACGTGCCATAAAAGAATCTCGGCCATAGTTTTTCCGGCCGGAAGAATTCGAGGATCAGCAACTGCCCGCCCGGGCGCAAGACCCGGCGGAGTTCGCGCGCGGAAGCCGCCGGATTGCCGAAATTGCGCCAGCCATAAGCCGCCATCGCGCCGTCGAAGGCGCCGTCGGCGTAGGGCAGGTGCAGGGCATCGCCGACCGCGGCGCTCACCGGTTGGCCGGAGCGTTTGTCGCCGCCGGCGACCAGCATCGGCTGGCAGAAATCGCAGCCGTGGATGCGCTGCGCTTTCTGCAAGGCGAGCGCTTCCAGGCCGAGATCGAAGGTCCCGCAGGCGAGATCGAGGACATCGCCGGGTGTACCGTGCCACAGCGAGAGCGCCTTCTTGCGCCACGCCACATCGCGGCGTGCCGAGAGCACGCGGTTGAGCAGATCGTATTTCGGCGCGATCCGTCCGAACATCGATTTGACGGCAGCAGCATCGGCCGTGGGGGGGGGAATCGCAGGGGATGTGCTCACGCCTCAGACGCTAGCCCCAGCGCGGATGCGGCAAGCGCTGTGATCCGCCCTTAAACGTTCAACTTCTCCTTACGCAGCAGTGGTGTGACCTGGGCGTTGAAGTCCTTCGCCAAGGCCCGCAGGTGGTTGGCGAGGGTACCGGACAGGCCCACCAGCTCCTTGCTCTGCGCCAGGGCCGTGGTGGCGATGGCGGCGCAACGCTGATCGACATCGGGGGTCAGCTGCGAGAGGCCCTGCCAGTGGAAAGTCGCGATGATTTGCCCATAGAGGTGGCCGAGGCGGCGGACATCGCCGTCATCGAGCCGGGCGATGTCGAGGGTCGCTCGGGTATGGCAGCGGGTGCGCGCGAGGCAGTCGCCGGCGACGGTGCGCAAGACGCGTTGAAAGGGATCCTTGCCCATGGTCGAGCACACCGGCTGGGTCGCCGGCGCGGTGGGCGACATCCAGGGGGTGAACGGCGACATGGGGATCACCCGCGACAGTGCCGAGGGCGCACGTTCCTTGAGTTCGATCAGCCGCAGCCGTGCGACGGGAGTACTTTCACGTAGCAGCAGCCACCAGCGCCGTCGGCCCAGCGAACTGAGCCCGCCGGGATTGGTCCGGCGGGCGATATCGAGCAGGCGGTGCTCGGGCAATCCCGCCAGCCGGCCCCACGCCGCGCGCAGGGCCGGCGCCGAAGACGGATCGTCGACGACCTCGGCGTTGCGCCGAAGCTTGGCCTTGAGCCCACCGCCGCTGACCATGCTCGCCATGAAGTGTTTATGCTGGGCCTCGCCGGAGCCGGCGATGATCAGTTCCTTGATCGCCTCCGGCAGACCGTTGGCGTCGAGGCGTGCCGCCAGGGCATCGCCCTGTCCGAAACGCTGCATGGTTTCAGCGTAGCTGCCGCAGGTGATCCGGCAGAGCTCGTCAAAAGCCGAACGTTTGAGTTTGGGGGCGGCGGCGGGCAGCGACGATAGGAGTCGTAGCAAATCCCAGCTCCACGGCGCCGGAGCCTCATCGTCGACGTCGGCGACTCCGAAGGTCACCGGCACGACGCCCTCGCGGTCCATCTGGCCCACCGCCAAGGTCGAAAAATTACCCT
>JBILBP010000187.1:0-5639 GCA_044353645.1 Planctomycetota bacterium
TACCTTGGCGGCTATGACGAACTGCTGGCCAGCAATGAAGACTTCGATTTCGACTATCGCGCGACCCGGGCCGGGGCCATTGTCGCCTCGTTGCCAGAGCCGACCTTCGCGCTGGTCTCGCGAGCGAACATCGGCGACCTGCTCCGCCAGCGCTGGCGATATGGGTGGTGGAAAGCGGCGGTTATCAGCAAATTCCCGCATTCGCTGCATCTGCGACAGCTGTTGCCGTTCATGTTTTTCACCTCGTTTTTGCTGCTGGTCGTGGGGGGTCTGGTATTTCCCAAGGTAGGGCTGGTGGCCGGGGGCATGCTCGCCGTCTATGCTCTGGGCGGTTGGTATGGGGCGATATCCCCGGCGCTCCGGCGCCGTGATCTCAGTCGCGGTGCCCGGTGCGTCGCGCTCGTGCTCGCGCCGGTCATCTTCACCGTGATTCACGGTGGGTGGGCCGCCGGCTTGATCTATGGGCTGTTGCGCAATCGTTACCGCGGACCGAAGCCGGATCCGCTGTCGTCGACTCTGATTCCGCGTTGCCGGAACCTGAGCGGCCAGCCACGCGTGGCGGTGGTCCATGATTGGCTGGAAACCTGCGGCGGCAGTGAGCAGGTGCTGGCCGAAATCATCCGCTTGGTGCCGGACGCACGTTTGTTTTCCCTGGTCGATTTTCGTGACCAGGCTACAGACGCCCTGTTGCAAGGGCGCTTGGCTACGACCTCGCCGCTGCAGCGCGTGCCCGGAGCCCGCAGGTGCTTCCGTTGGTTGCTACCGTTCATGCCGATGGCCATCGAACAGCTCAACCTCAAGGATTTCGACGTCGTCATCAGCAGCAGCCACGCCGTCGCCAAGGGAGTCATCGTACGGCCCTATGCCCGGCACATCTGCTATTGCCATTCGCCATTGCGCTACGCTTGGGATCAGCAGTTCGCCTACGATGGACGCGGGGCCTTCGGACGTGGACTACGACGTTGGATGATCCTCTGGTCGCTGCATGGGTTGCGGGTCTGGGATGTGAGTTCCAGTTTGCGCGTCGACCGCTTTGTCGCCAATTCATCCTTCGTCGCCGAACGCATCGCGCGTTACTATCGCCGCGAATCGGCCGTGATCCATCCGCCGGTGCACATTTCCGCCTTCCCCCTGCATCAGCACAAGGGCAACGATTTCGTGGTGGTCTCGCGGCTGGTCCCCTACAAGCGCATCGACATCGTCATCGAGGCTTTCAACCGCATGCCGCAGCGCACCCTAGTGGTGGTCGGGAGCGGCCCCGAACAGGCGCGACTAATGGCCATTTCCGGCCCGAACATCCGCTTCACCGGTTTCGTCTCGCAGTCGGAACTGGTGCGCAGCATTGGCAGTGCCCGGGCCTTCGTGTTCGCCGCCGAAGAAGACTTTGGTATCGCCATGGTCGAGGCCATGGCCTCGGGGACGCCGGTGATTGCCTACGCCAGCGGCGGTAGCATCGACGTGGTGATCGATGGCGTGACCGGCATCCTGGTCGAACAGCAGACGTCGACGGGGTTCGCGGCGGCGATCGAGCGTTTCGAGTCCATCCGTGGCGACTTCGATCCCGCTACCATCTCCGCCCATGCGCAGCGTTTCAGCGCCGTGCATTTCCACCGTCGGCTGCACCAGGAATTAGTGACGCTGATGGATGCCAAGCAGGCGAGCGGGATGATGACGCCGTGGTCGCAGCCGGCATTAAATGCCGATCAGAGATCCCCATGAGCAGTAGCGCGGAGCGGCACTCGGTGATGCCGGCGATGCCGATCGATCTCGCGGCTGCCGTGGCGGCGTCGCGGCCGAATCTGGTCAGCGCCCTGACCATTTGCGCCGATCTGCTGGGCATCACTTTCGCTGCCGCCGGCGCCATCGCCGTGCGCTGGCTGACGGGCGGATCATTCCGCCTGGATCAGCTCCTCGCCTGGTGGCCGTTGCCGATCCTGGTGATCCTGTTCGTGGCCCAGGCGCGGGGTTATGCGCGCACGCCACCGCATCCCGCCGAAGAGCTGCGACGATTGAGCACGGCGACGACCCTGGCCTTCGCGATGCTGGTGACGGCGACCTTTTTCCTGCGCAGCTTCGAAGCCTATTCGCGTGTCGCGGTCCTGGTCGCCCTGGGATTCTCGTGGATCACGGTGCCCACTGCCCGCGCGATCATGCGCGGATGGGGTACGCGTTATGCGTGGTGGGGGGTGCCGGTGGTGGTGGTGGGTGCGGGGATGACCGCACAGGGAGTGATCCAATCGCTCCAGCGCTGGCCGTCGCGTGGTCTGCGACCGATCGTGGCCCTCGATGATAATACTGACAAACAGGGTACGCTGATCTCGGGCATTCCCGTGGTCGGCCCGCTGGAGCCGGCAGCGCTGGCGGCAGCCCAGGCCGGGGTCACGACCTTGCTGGTGGCGATGCCGGGGGCCCCGCCGGAACGCGTGCGCGCCCTGTGGCGACGACTCGGTCCACACTTCCCTTCGGTGTTGGTGGTGCCGGGCCTGGGCGAGTTCGCGTCTTTATGGGTTGAGGCCAAGGATATCGGTGGTCAGGTGGCGTTGGAGCTGAGGCAGAGCCTGTTGCGTCCCAGTCGCCGCTTCCTGAAACGCACGCTCGATCTGATTCTGGTACTGTTGCTACTGATCGGTTTGTCGCCGTTGCTGTTGGGGTTGATGGTCCTGGTCTATGTGACTTCACCGGGTCCGATCTTCTATGGTCAGCAGCGTCTCGGTCGCAACGCACGGACCTTCAAGGCCTGGAAATTCCGCACCATGCGTCGTGATGCCGATGCGCTTCTGGCACGTCTGCTCGCGAGCGATCCCCGGCTGCGTGCCGAGTGGGATCGCGATCATAAGCTGCGCGTCGATCCCCGCGTGACCATGATCGGCCGCTTCTTGCGCAAGACCTCGCTCGATGAGCTGCCCCAGTTGTGGAACGTGGTGAACGGAGAGATGAGCCTGGTCGGCCCACGACCGGTCACCCAGGGCGAGATCGGCAAATATGGCGAGCAGTGGGAACTCTATAAGCGCGTCCGTCCGGGGATCACCGGGCAATGGCAGGTCTCCGGGAGAAACCACACGACCTACGAGGAGCGCGTCGCCTGGGATGCATTCTACGTCCACAACTGGAGCCCGTGGCTGGATTTCGTGATCCTGGCGCGCACCGTGCAAACGGTGGTGCGGGGTGAGGGGGCGTACTAGCGTGTTGAGGTGTCCGCTATGCGGGTCACTTCCGGAAAGGGGATCACCACGACAGGAACTCCTTGCATTTGTAGGCCAGCGGACCAGCGATGCCACGTAATCCATGCTTAAGCAGGGCGATTGCCGAGAGGCGCGTCTCCTGCCATCTTCCTAGGGAAAAACCATGCGCGGCCCGCGCTCGGCGTTCCTCATGCAGTCGTCGCAAGACTGCGCTCGATGCACCACCAACCCGGAATCGGCAGACCACATTATTGACCACCTGGGGCAGATGGCCGGCCTCGATCCACCTCAGCCATAATTCATAATCCATGGAGGTCCGATAAGCGGCATTGAAATCCCCATGTTCTGCAAAGAGGCTACGTTCAACAGCGGTCGCCTGGTGGAAGATGCGGCAGCCAAGACGCACCAGGCGCAATGGGTCGGCGGCAGTATCGCGTATCCTGGTGTAGAGAACCCGACCGTCTTCAGTGCACACTTCTGCCGAGGCGGTGATCCAGCGATGACCTCCGTCCCAGGATGCGATCAGATCGGCGAGAGCAGTTGGGCTGGCGAATTCATCTCCTGCATTCATGAAGAGGAGTACGTCGCCAGTGGCCATGCGGATGGCTTTGTTGAAGGCATCAGCGATGCCGCGGTCCGGCTCAGAAATCATCTTGTCGCCGCTACGGATGCTTTGGCGCAGTTCTTCGGCCGTCCCATCATGAGACCCGCCATCCACGACGACCCATTCAAAGGCATGTGTTTGCGCCAACAGGGAAATGATGGTCCGTCGGGCGAATGGCCTACAGTTGAACGCGATTGTGATGATGCTGACGGAGATCATCACAGGGACCTGAGGAAGGCCGCGTAGCAGCGGCCGCGCAGGAGACGTAGAAAATCGAATGCGCCCCAGGCACGCGGCAGACTCAGCCGACGGGACCACCATAGCCTGGCCCAGGCGTAATGGCTCGCGAGGAGCACGTCACCGTTGGCGATGCTGATGCTGTTCTGATGGACGTTGAAGTTGACCAGGGGCTCTGGCACACAGGCGATGGCGGTCGCCTCATGGAGGGCCCCGAGGATCATCAAGGCGTCACAGCCGATACCTTTGCCGGAGCAGTCGAGGTGGCCGGCAGCTGGTATCTGTTCGTGGAAATGCCGCGTGCATACCTGTCGGGAAAGGAGGCAGGCCGCCGGGCTTACCGGCAGATCCCGGCCTTCCAGCCCGATGCGCAGCATCTCGCGCGGAGAGGTCCCGCGATCGGGGAGGCTGTGTTTGATGAATGACCACCCCTCGGCCTGGCAGATCATGCGCACGCCGGCGAAGGCGATATCCGCCTTCCGTTCGTGCATTCGGGACATTAATGCGCCATAGAATTCCGGCTCGATCCAATCATCGCTCCACAGCCAATGGATGAAATCGCCCCGTGCCGCATCCAGGCAGCTACGCCAATTGGCGATGGGTCCGCGATTGCTGGCATGGGCGATGATCTGCAACCTTGGATCGTCGGTGGCGATCCGACGGACGATTGCCAGGGTATCGTCCGTGCTTCCGTTGTCGGCGACGATGATCTGCAGATTACGATACGAGTTCGATTGCGCCGAGCGGATGCAGCGCTCGATGGTGTCAGCACGATTATAGGCGGGGATCAGGACGGAGATCAGCGCGGTCATGATTTTACGGCAGATCCGGGTAGCAATTTAATGATGATCCCGGCCTTGAATCTCTGCCATGGGGTGAAGGCGGCCATCAGGTGCGGCAACGTTGCCGGGGACAACTGTCCTGAGCGGCGATGGCGTAATAGCGAGCGCATGGAAGATTGTTTTCGCAGCCAGGTAGCCAGCAGACGTGAGCGGACCGGTTCGAGGTGAGCCGGCAACAGCACGAACCACTGGGGGATGTCTCGGAAAAGTACTTGGCAACGGTAGGTGCTATAGCTCTTGGGAGCCTCGCGGAGGCGCACCATCGAGCGCCTTCCACAACCAAGGCGACATGGTTCTCCTCTGGCCTGGGCAGCGGTCAGCTGATCCCAGACGACGCCGGCATAGGCATGGTGGGTTCCGTAATAACGCGTCCAATCCCCGGCGAGCATCCTGGCCGAAACGATAAAGCTGCCGTACTTCATGCGATCCCACAGATGGCTGAAAGCCGTTTTTGCCTCCGTGAAACGGAGCCCGAGGAACCGCCTGGGCAGATAGTCCCCCAAATGGGCGCCTGCTGGGGTGGTGAAGCGTCCTTGAAGTATCAGCAGATCCAGGGGATCAGCGGTGAGTTCGCGAAGCAAGGCTTCGAGGATGCCGCTTTCGATCAGATCATCGTCACCGAGCTGCCAGACATAGCTGCCCCTGGCCATGATTGCCAGGTGATGCATGTTGCGATCTATCCCGACATCCGCGGCTTGGCAGTAGATGCGCAGCCAGGTCAGCTCGCGGGACTTCTCGGCGAGCATGGCGGATGTCCCGTCCTGCGAGGCATTG
>JBILBP010000188.1:0-5631 GCA_044353645.1 Planctomycetota bacterium
TGTTGCGCGGTGGCATGTAGGTGATGCCCTTGAAGTTCAGGGCCTGTATTTCTGCGACCAGCAATTCCAGGAAATCGTCCTCGAATTTCTCGGCTTTTTTGTCACCGGTGGGCGACTCGCCGACATCGCCGAGATAGGCGTAGACAGGAATCGCGCCGACGCGATTGCCAAAGGCCACCGCCTGGGCCACGGGCATGCATTCATCGCTGCCCGGCTGGATGAAGATGCGTTCGAGGAAGGCGCTCTTCAGCACCCCGATCAGATCATAGATCTGATGCGGATTGCGCGGATCGCCGAGCACTCCGACGAGCTTGGGCGCCACGGCCACGCCGAGCTTGCCGGTGAGCAGGGCCAGCAGCTCCGGGCCGACGCCGCCGGCGACTTCGATCAGGCGGCGCGCGAGCGCGAACAGCAGGTGGCGCTCGGTGATGCTGCCCTGCTCGGCGGCCTGGCTGGCGCTGGCGACATCGCGCTCGAAATCGAGGGCCGCGATGTTCAGCGGTGCGAGCAGCTGGTTGAGTCGTTCGAGCATGCGCCGGTTGCGCTGGTTGCGGGCCGCGAACACCGGCGCGAGGAAGGCCTTGGTCTCGGCGAAGGCTCGCCGTGGCAGGCCATGCAGGGCGATGTAGCCGATCTCGACCGAGTCGGGATTGTTGAGCTTGCGCCCGGCGACCTGGGTGCCGGCGAAGGACACGCGGATCTCGCAGCCAGCGGTGGCGGCGATGCCCAGGGCGGCCCCGGCATCGAGCATCTCCTCGCAGCCCGAGACCGAATCGTGGTCGATGATGCCGACCACCAGGAGCTTGGCCTCGAGGGCCTTCCACGCGGCCATCGCCGGGAAATACGGGCTGAAGGAATACTTGGTGTGGACGTGGCAATTGACCTCGTCGCTGCGCTCGCGCGTGAGCACGCCGCTTTTGAGCGCGGCCCCGACCTGATACGCGGCCGCGAGTCGCCGCTCGCGCTGCGGATGGTTCAGGTCGAGGATCGCGGCGGTCGCGGCGGCATGTGCATTCATACGTAATGATGCTGATGATTCGGTGCTAAGCTCAAGATAAACCATGGCCCACGTCGCAGGCGGGTCGCGCATTTCCGTAATTCCAATCGGCTGTATGCTTCTCTGCCATGCTGATTCCCGACCGGCTCAACGATCTCGTTGCTGAAGGCTTCATCCAGTCCGTCGTCCGGCCGCTCAAGAGTGGCAAGGAAGCCGCCGTATTCGTGGTCATGGTCGATGGCCACCAGCGTGCCGCCAAGGTCTACAAGGGCCTCAATCAGCGGAATTTCCGCAATCGCCACGACTACCTCGACGGCCGCCAGACGGGCGACTCGCGGCAGCAGCGGGCGATGGATAAAGGCAGTCGTTTCGGCAAGAAGCAGAGTGAAGAAGCCTGGCAGGGGGCGGAAGCGACGGCGATGTCGACGCTCTTCGCCGCCGGTGTGCGCATCCCGAAAGTGCATCAGCATCTCGACGGCGTGATCCTCATGGATCTGGTGCTCGGCGACGACGGCGAGCCGGCTCCGCAGCTGGCGGCGTGCCGCTTCACCCGCGAGCAGGCTCTGCGCAGCCACCACATGCTCATGCAGCAGATCGCGCGCATGCTCTGCGCCGGCCTGGTGCATGGCGATCTCTCGGAATACAATGTCCTGCTGGCGCCCGATGGCCCGGTGATCATCGACTTGCCGCAGGCCATCGACGCCACCAAGAACAACAACGCCAAGCGCATTCTGTTGCGCGATGTCGGCAACATCACGCGTTTCTTCACCCGCTGGGCCCCGGAATTGCGGCGCAGTGATTACGGTCAGGAAATGTGGCTGCTGCTCGAACACGCCGCCCTGACCCCGACCACGCCCCTTACCGGCCAATTCACCCAAGCCCGCCAGATCGTCGACACCGCCATCGTCCTGCGCGAGATCCAATCGGCAAAGGAAGACGCACTCAAGCGCGCGGAAGTGAAGGCCTGGCGCGAGGAACAGGCGCGGTTGAAGGCCGAGAAATCGCAGGGGCGCCGGTGAACGAGGTGAACGAGGTGAACGAGGTGAATAAGGTGAATAAGGTGAGTAAGGTGAATAAGGTGAGTAAGGTGAACAGGGTGGGGTGTCGCGGCTGTTCTCATCAGCTACGTTGCTACCAATATGGGCCATCATAAGCTCACAGCATGGATTCCGAAGGCGCTTTCACCGAGAAATCCTTCTCCCGCCACGACCTCGAGCGGGTGCAAGGCATCGTTGATCGGGCGCATCGCGCACTCCTCTTCGTCGGCTTGCTGACGCGCAAACTCGCCCTGAAAAGCCGCATGCAGCAGCCGATCGTCGTCGGTGGCGGTGCCGTCGAGGTCTACACCGCAGGAGGCTATACCAGCCAGGATATCGATCTGGTCATGCTCGATAGCGCTCCCGCCGAGCGGATCCTGGCCGACAGCGGTTTCGCCAAGGAGGGACGATACTGGATCCACCCCGATCTCGATCTGTTGGTCGAATTCCCAGGATCGACCCTCACCTATGGTCCGGAAGCTTACCAACGTCTCTTTCATGCCGAGGTAGACGGCGAATTTGCCTGGATCATCGGCATCGAAGACATCCTGATCGGACGGATCTGGTCGGGTATCTCCGAGAAACGCGACCATGATCTGCAAGTGGCACGCGAGATGATCGCCCTCAATCGGGAATCGATCGACTGGGCTGCCGCCAAGTTGATCGCGGGGATGAATGGACCCGAGACGGTGGCTGCACTCGAACGTCTGCGCAACGCACCATGAACCGGACCATCAGCTACACCGAAGTGCGGCAGCGTCACCTGCGCGGGGCCGCCATGCGCGCGAGGTTGGGGCTGGCACGCGCGGACAAAGTCCACGATGAGGAGCAATTCGCGGCCTTGGTCCGTCTGGCGAAAGCCAGGCAGGCTCGGGAGCAGCGGATCATCCTGCCGACCATGCCCGGGGAGCCGCGACGGATTGTTTGGATCTTTCCTGCTCAGACGGTTACTCAGTCCTGACGGCTCACGTGCGCTTGAGCCGAAGGAGATCGACGCTCTGGAAGACATCATCCGCTTC
Organism: Planctomycetota bacterium; assembly: GCA_044353645.1. GTDB lineage: Bacteria > Planctomycetota > UBA11346 > UBA11346 > UBA11346 > CAIUVD01. Next base: position 3,054 of record JBILBP010000188.1, read on the forward strand.
GGCAGTGATGCCGTGGACTACGTGCGCGGTCTCGACAACCCTCGGTCGCTCGCCGGTAGGCCACGCTGAAGCGACTAGGGGATACATTAAAAGTGGATTACGTTGGAGGAAACCCGACTCTTAAAAACTATTATGACCAACGCTACAGTGCAGCGCGCAGATTTCGACTTGAAGCCGTTCATGGTCAGCAACGACCTAAGGGCTTTCGGGCAGCTCCTCAGTGTACTGGTACCTTATGTCGCACTGTGGGTGGCGGCGTTTCGCGTGCATGGCACCGCGCCTTGGCTGCTGGTACCGATCGCCGGGCTGATGGTGCTGTTCCTGTCGCGTTCGTTCGCGCTGATGCACGACTGTGGACACTACTCGCTGTTCCGTCGCGCGCGGGTCAATCGCGCCATGGGATTTCTGCTCGGCATCGTCAATGGCCTACCGCAGTATCCCTGGTCGCGCGGCCATGCGTACCATCACAAGCACAACGGCAACTGGGGGCGGTACCGTGGTCCGGCGGCGGTGCTCAGCGTGACGCAGTTCGAGGCGCTCAGCCCTGTACGTCAAGGCCTGTACAAGGCCCTGCGTCATCCGCTGATGTTGTTTCCTGGCGGTTTCTTCTACTTGGTGGTCAAGCCACGAGTGCAACTGCTGTGCGGGGTGCTGGGCTATGTCCCGCATGTACTCGGCTGCCTGTGGCGCCGCGAATGGCGCGGGGTGTTTGCCTACCAGTCGAAGTTCTGGTATACAACCGGCGAATTTTGGGATCTGCTGGGCAACAATATCTGCGTGCTCGGCACGTGGTTTGTGTGCGGCGAGCTGATGGGCCACGGTTTCTTCTGGGCGCTGTATGCGCCGATGATCACGTGCACCGCGGCGATCTTCATCTGCGTGTTCTATATCCAGCACAACTTCCCCGGATCCTACGCCCATCGCGACGAGGGCTGGAGCTATCTCACCGGGGCCTTGGAGGGGTCGAGCTATTTCAAGTTGCCGGGCATCCTGAACTGGTTCACTGCCGACATCGGCTACCACAATGTGCACCACCTCTGCGAGCGCATCCCCAACTACCACTTGGCTGCTTGTCATCACGCCAACGCGCACCTGCTCGCCGAGGTAAAGGTGCTGGGTATCCGCGACATCCCCACGTGTTGCGGCTATATCCTGTGGGATGAGGCTAATGACCGATTGATGACCGTGGCCGAGTATCGGCAGCGAACCGGCAACACTGCGCAGAAATCCGTCTCAGCACATTCTGCCGGATTCCCCATGCTGCCTGAGTCTCGACCATCCACTTCATCACCTAGTGCTTAAAGCAGAGCATGCTTTCGGCGCAGAGATATCGCTCTCCCGCCCAGGCGAGGCAGTAGCGCTCCAGCACCGCGCCAACGAGGTTCTTGAGACTGCCCTCCCTGGGAAAGATGCTCACCACACGCGTCCGTCGTTTGAGCTCACGCTTGAGGCGCTCAACGAGGTTGGTGGAATGCAATTTTTTCCAGTGAATTGCCGGGGAGTGCATGAAGGCGAGCATATCTTCACCGGCAGCTTCGAGGATGGCCGGCGCTTTGGGATGACGTGTGCGCATGATGCCGAGAACGACGGTCAATTGCGCGCGAGCTGCGGCAAAGACCGGGCTCGCTAACGCCCTACGCGGCTGCGTCCTTGACCTGCTCGGGGGTGATCCAGCCGTTGGTCCAAGCGATCTCCTCTAGGCAGGCGATCTTGAGGCCCTGGCGGGCCTCGATGGCTTCCACGAAGCTGCCGGCTTCCAGGAGGCTCTGATGGGTGCAAGGCCGCATCTTCAGCAGATCCCAGTGGCATATCGGATCCTCGCTGTTTGGTGTGAGTACATAAAATCGCACTGATATAATCTGTTCGTGGTTGCGGGGCCTATTTGATTGCCGGCAACGGGAGTCTGCCGGCCATGAGATAGACCATGGCGATGAGGTTATCGATATTGCGAAAGCCTCGCGCTCGGGCCTTTGCGGATTGTATGAGGCTGTTGATGCCTTCGAGGATGGCGTTGGTGAGACCGCTGGTTTTATAGCGCACAATTCCATCGTGGTTTTTTTAAATAGCGTTTTTTTATACAGTTATGTTAGATTATTGGGTGGCTATAAAGTTCGTGGTATCGTCAAAGGGTCGCGGGATTGACCCATCGCGTAGAAATACCAGCCGCCCGTGCGGCTTCGCACAGACGTTGATCGAGCGTCACCAATTCCAGGCCCAGGCGCTGCGCCACAGCAGCATGGATGGCATCTAGGCTGCGAATCGGACCAGGCACCCGCTGAGAGATCCCATCCGCACCGTGATAGTCGGCATCTTCAACCGCGTGTAGGTACAGACGCCTGCTGCTCACTTCTGCTTCAATGCGGGCGCGCACCGCCGCCACCGCACTTGCTGATAGTTTACCTGCCTTGCGCTTGCGTTCCAAGGCAACCCGCGTCTCCAATAGGGTCAACCCCAATGGCATTGCGTTAAGCACTCATTTTTTCACGATTTTCCGAGCATAGGGATGCAGTGGTTTTCGCGAAGCTGATCGACCAGCCCGAGTCTTCTTTTTCCATCGTTCGATACGTCGAATGGCCTC
>JBILBP010000015.1:0-18257 GCA_044353645.1 Planctomycetota bacterium
CGTGATCTGCTGGTCAATTCGCAGAAAAAGACGACCGACTGTTTTGACGGCTCGTGGGATTGGACCAAGAATGACTTCGGTGGCGCCGAAACCGGGCGCGTGCTGACCACGGCCTACAATACTTTGTCGTTGGAAGTGTATTACCGCTACGCGCAGGTGAAGGATCTGCACAAGAAGTAGCGGCGGCGACCGCCCGCTGATTGGTTCGCGGTGGGCGGTCGGGTTTCTAGGTGTCTGTTGGGAATAGATTCGGTCGGCTGACGCGGTCTTTTCCGGCATCTCCGGCGTTGGCGAAACGGTGAGATCGCGATGCTACCGGGCGGTATTGCCGCCTTGGATTTGCCGGCACGATGCCTTCGCCAGCCTCGGTCATCTCTTCACGGCAGGCTTTTCCCGACAGACTCCTAGCCCAGGATGGGTTGTCCGCAGAGCGGTTCATGGTGGTCTTCGATGCGCAGGCTCTTGCGCGTGAAGATCTCGCGCAGCAACGAGGTGATGGCGGCTGCGACCAAGCCACTGAGCACCGCTGCGGTGATAAAGATCGGGCGCTTGATGTTGACCGGCTTGACGCCGGCGCGGGCGGGCTCGATGACCAAGAGCGGGGACGAATCCTGGCGGCTGGTAACGTCTTCTTCCATGAAGCGCGCGAGCAGTTGGTGGTAGAGCGTTTCACGGCTGTGATATTCGTCATTGAGGACTTTCAGCTCGATCAGGTGGTCGCAATACGCCCCCAGCAAGGCTTTTTCCTGGGTTATGCGCTGATCCATGAGTCCGATCGAGGTGTGCGCCTGGTTGACCTCGATGCGGGCCCCGGCCTTGGCCTGCATGACCGCCTGCGCGAGTTGCTGTTGAGCGGCGGTGATGGCTTCGCTCTGTTCGATCGCCCGCGGGTGGCCGGCCTTGTATTTTTCGCTGATGACGCGGTTCTGGGACTCCAGATCAGCGAGCTTGGTCATCTGCTCGATGACCACCGTGTTGGTGGCGATTTGTGGCACTTCGAGCATAGCGATGGCCGTCTTCATGGGGTCATCGCCGGCGCGGGCTTCGACGGATGTGATCTCGTTGAGGATGGCTTGCGCCTCGGCGAGGCGATTGTCGAGCTCGGCGCGATCGGCGACCATCTTGCGCAGGGTCAACGCCAGGAAGTTATTTTCGGGATCGGTCGAAAGGATGCCTTTGTCAGAGCGAAAACGCGTTTCGTGGGTGCGTGCGTCCTCGAGCTTGGTGCGTGCGTCAGCGACCTGTTTTGAGAGGAAGTCGAGGGCGCCGGCAGAGCGCGTCTGCTGATGTCCGCGCTGGCGTTCGAGAAAGACCTGCAGCAGCGTGTTGAGCGCCTGTTCGGCGACCGCCGGTGATTCGTGAAGCAGATTGACGTGGATGGTCCAGCTATCGCGACTGGTGAGGACTTTGATCCGCGAGGCCAGGGTCTCGGTGGGGTCGGCGCTCGTCGCGTAGGGGGTGAGCTTGGACAGCTCGCACGTTTCGAGGGCGCGTTTCAGGACTGGCCACGACAGCAGTTCATCGCGATAGGTGTTGAGCCGGCCGTATTCGACTTGATCGCTGTTGCCGTTGTCGGTTGAAAAGGACATGGTTTTACGATCACGATCAACTGACAGCGCTGCTTCGGCCCGATAGAGGGGGACGGTGCTCAAGGTGCCGGCAAGGACTGCGCCGGCTACGCTTAAGCCGACGGTCGCCGCCCATAGGCGATGCTTGAACAAGCTCCGCCCCAAATCGTTGAGGGTAAAGGTAAAGGTAGGGGGAGGTTGGGTGATAGACATAAGTGCATCTATTAAAGCAAGAGTTGATTGCAATCAATCCAAACGTACGAAATGCATCATTTCAAGATCCTGAGGTTGGTGGAGGGTGCCTGTGCTAACAAGAGTTCTGCGGTTCGCGGCAGTGGCAGATGCGACCTTGACCTCCGGACGATCGCTCTAGAGTCTTTCACCTCGCAATCGAAACTGTTGGAGTTCGCATGGCTGGTAAAGTCTACATCTGGGGCCTTGGTCGTCGTAAGACGAGCGTTGCGCGAGTTCGTCTCGCGCCAGGCACCGGCAAGATCGTCATCAACGATCGTCCGTTGGAGCAGTTCATCTGTGTCGAACGTCTGCGCAACATGGTGCAGAAGCCCCTCGAGATTTCTGAGACCCTTGGTCGTTTTGACGTCTTCGTCAACGCCAACGGTGGCGGGATCACCGGTCAGGTCGGGGCCTGCGTCCTCGGCATCAGCCGGGCGCTGATCAAGGCTGAGCCCGCTTCGGAAGCCAGTCTGCGCAAGCACGGCTTGCTGACCCGCGACTCGCGCATGGTCGAACGTAAGAAATACGGTCGTCACGGCGCTCGCCGCGGCTGCCAGTTCAGCAAGCGCTGATTCATCGACAAGGATCCCATGCTGGCAAACCCTGGCTCAATCGGCTGGGGTTTGCTTGTTGGTAGTCTTGGCTTCGGCGGTTATATTCCTTTCTGGGAGTCTCCGTGAGACCCGTGTTCGCCTCCGCTTCGGCGTCAGAACGCTAGGTGGGACATGAGGTTGGTGTTTGAAACTTCATCGAACGTGAGGTACACTCTTACGTCCTAAGGTCCAACGAACAAACATGCCAGACATCCTCATTGTCGAAGATAACCCGGTGAATCAGAAGCTGATCGCATTTCTGCTCGCCCGTTCTCAATACACCTATGACATTGCTGAAAACGGGGCGGTGGCCCTCGATCGCCTGGAACGCTCGCTCTATCGCCTGGTGCTGATGGACATGATGATGCCGGTGATGAACGGCTATGACGCAACCAAGGCTATCCGCAGCAATCCCAAGCATCAGCATCTGCCGGTAATCGCCTTGACCGCCAATGCCATGAAGGGCGAGGACGAGAAATGCCGTCAGGTCGGCTGCGATGATTATATCGCCAAGCCCTATTCCAAAGACCAGATTCTTTCGGCAATCCACCGCCTCATTGGCAAGCCGGCACAAGTTTCGACAGCTCCTCCGGTCTAACCGTGTGGATAAGCAGTGTCGGCAAGCAGTGTCGGCAAGCAGTGTCGGCAAGCAGTGTCGGCAAGTGGTCCTGGGCAAAGTCTAGGCCGACTTTAAATATCAGCTGCGCCTGAGTAGGCTCCCTCGGAAGCCGGTATTTCGGCGATGACGGCGTCTCGGCTTTCCAAGGGCGATCGGTCTTACTTGCTATTCAGCGCTGGGCAGCGTTCTGAGCGCTTCATGGCCATCGCCGAGCGGCTCGATTGCCGCCCCCCGGCCAGGTCGCGAAAGCCGTGTGTACCGAGCACTTGGGGATTGTTCTAAGCGATCCCGAAGCTGTCGAGGGGCGTCATCTGCTGTTCGATCTCCGCGATGCGCTTCGCGCTGAAATCGAGGGCCGTGGATAGCGTGCTAAGATTGCCTGCGTGCTGGCGCAGCTGTGGCGTGAGCGCTCCGTCGCCGGAGGGTCAGTTGTTGGCGGCACCAAGCGGGTCCTGTGCGTGCTTGAGGCGTTGTCGCTGGTCGCCACGTATGCGGTGGTCATTCGTCAGGCCACAGGTCGTAAAGAATCAAACCGACGCACCATCATGGTGCGTCGGTCGAAAGTTAAACGTCGACCTGGTCGCTGCCTGGGAAAACAGGCAGCGGGAGATCAGTGACGAACTTTGAGGGCGCGCTCGGCTTCGGCGCGTTCGCCTTGGATGCGCTTCTCAAGCTTACGATATTCGCGGCGCTTCTTCTCGCTCGGCTTATCGTAGAACATGTTCTTTTTGATGTCTTTGGTGAGACCTTCTTTTTCGCAGCGCTTCTTGAAGCGGCGGAGGGTCTTTTCTAAGGGCTCGCCATTACGGGCTTCGACGCGGATCATGCAGTGATCGTCCTTCAAGTGGGGAGGCGGATGCTAACAACAGGGCTTCGATGGCAAGCCTTGATCCCTGGCCGGGATGCGGGTTCAAAAGTGGCGGGGGTTTGGGGGCTGCGAAGCCCCCGACTGAAGAGCTCGAATTTGGGGATTTCGCATACAATGGCGCACCGCGCCATGCGAAATCCCCAAGAGACCTGAATCGTCTCGACGATTCAGGTCGTTTCCATGCCGCGCGCCATGAGGATCTTGCCGGAGCGCACCAGCTCGACGATGGTGAATGGCTTGAGTAGGCCGATGAAGGCATCGAGTTTGTCGCTCTCGCCTTCGACGCGGATGATCAGCGATTCGGCGCCATAATCGACGATTTTGGCTTTGTAGTGCTCGGCGATCTGGAGGATCTCGGTGCGCTCCTTGAGGCTCGCCTTGAGCTTGACCAGGGCGAGTTCGCTTTCGATCACGCTCTGACCGGTGTGGTCGAGGGCGTGCACGACGTCGATCAGCTTTTCGAGCTGCTTGACGATCTGCTCGAGATTTTCCGGATCGCCCGAGCAGGTGATGGTCATGCGCGAAAATTCGCCGGGCTGACCACCGAATTCGGGGACCGAGAGGGCTGGTGAGACCACCAGCGATTCGATATTGTAGGCACGGCGGGCAAAGACCAAAGAAACTCGGCAGAGGACGCCGGGCTTGTTGCGCACGAGCAGTGAAATGGTGTGAAGGGCGGGAATGGCGAGGAGCATGTGGATATCGGATGAAATGGGGTGGGAAAAGGACCGGTGGCAACCATCAGGTCGAGCCGGTGGGCTTCTCCATCTTCGCTCTCGGCTTCTCGATGATCATGCCGGTCAGGGGGGCGCCGGGAGGAATCATCGGAAAGACGTTATCTTCCTTGACCACTTCTGCTTCGAGGATGCACGGCCCCTTGTTGTAGGCCATCGCCCACTTGATGGCCTTGTCCATGTCGCCGGCCCGCTTCACGCGCTTGCCAGGGATGCCATAAGCCTCGCCGAGCTTGATGAAGTCGGGATTGCCTTCGAGGTCGGCACCCGAGCTGCGATTGTCGAAGAACAGCTCCTGCCATTGGCGGATCATGCCCAGGTAGCTGTTGTTGATGATGAGGATCTTCACCGGGACCTTCTGCAGGGCGGCGGTGGCGAGCTCGCACAACGTCATCTGGAAGCCGCCGTCACCGACGATGCACCAGGTCGCTTTGCCGGTGGCCATCGCCGCCCCGATCGCGGCGGGAAAGCCGAAGCCCATGGTGCCGGCGCCGCCTGACGACAGCCAATAGCGATTCTTAGTGGTCAGGCAGAACTGCGCCGCCCACATCTGATGCTGGCCAACATCGGTGGTGATGATGCAGTCACGACCCCCGAGCTTGTCCAGGCGATCGAGCACGTATTGCGCGCGCAGGCCGCCTTTTTTTGCGTATTTCAGCGGGTACTGCTTGCGCCAGGCGGTACATTCCTTGAGCCAGTCGGCGCTGTCGCATTTGCTGACCAAGGGCACCAGATCTTCGACCACCAGGCGCGCATCACCGGCGAGGCTGACATCCGGACGGATGATCTTGCCGAACTCAGCGACGTCGATGTCGATGTGGATTTTGATCGCATCCTTGCAGAACTCGCTGAGCTTGCCGGTGATGCGGTCGTCCCAGCGGGCGCCGATAGCGATGATCGCGTCGCAGTAGGCGACGGCCTTATTGGCGTAGGCCGTGCCGTGCATGCCGAGCATGCCCAAGTGGTGCGGCAGGTCTTCGGAGACCGCGCCCTTGCCGAGCAGGGTGTTGACGATTGGCGCGCCCATCTTCTCGGCCAACTGCATGATCGCCTTGCCGGCATTGCTGATGACCGCGCCTTGACCGACATAGAGCACCGGACGCTTGGCCTTGGCCAGCAGTGCGGCGGCTTTTTTCAGCAAGTCGGGCTCGGCCCGGCCGGGAATGACGTAGCCTGGCAGCGTGACGCTGTCGACCATGGGGGCGGTACACGGCCCCTGGGTGATATCCTTCGGCAAGTCGATCAGCACCGGACCTGGACGCCCGGTGGTGGCGATATGGAAGGCTTCCTTCATCACGCGCGGAATATCGGCGGCATCCTTGACCAGATAGCTGTGCTTGACCACCGGATAGGTGATGCCGGTGACGTCGGCTTCCTGGAAGGCGTCCTTGCCGAGCATCGAGGTGATGGTCTGACCGGTGAGGACGATCATCGGCACCGAGTCCATCAGCGCTGTCAGCAGGCCGGTGACGCAGTTGGTCGCGCCCGGACCAGAGGTGACGAGGACCACACCGGGCTTGCCCGAGGCGCGGGCGAAGCCATCGGCCATGTGTGTCGCGCCCTGTTCATGCCGAACGAGGACGAACTTGATCTTAGAGTCGACCAAAGCATCGAAGATCGGCATCGCCGCACCGCCCGAATAGCCGTAAATGACCTCAACGCCTTCGCGTTCGAGGCAACGCATGACCATTTCGCCGCCAGTAAGAACCTTCTGATCCATGTTCGACTCCTATTGTCTATCTTCGGATGCGGACTGTGCTCGAAGTCGAGCGTAAGCGGGCATCTGAGGCCGGGGTATCCAGCAGGGATTCTAATCATGAAGGTAAAAGTCAAAAGTCAAAGATTTTACTCAGTCGATCGGGATCAACTTGTAAAAAGAAGGACTAACTTGTCGTATGATTATTTTTAATGGCGGCAAAAGGCACTTCTGAGGTGCTAAATCGACCTAAGTTAGGTCGAGAGGCCTCCCGAAGATGTTTTAGGCCATGACTCAGCTGTGGATCATCCCGAAAAAGACTTCGGCATTTGCCAATTCGTCCTCGGCGGCACTGAAACACAGCGGTAGGTCATCGGAACTGAGGGCTAAGATGCGCAAAGCGCGTTGATCGAGGCTGGGCATGGCGTGATCACCCCCGTTTCCGATCAATAGGGCCCGTGCCAGGATGTCGGCGAGGTGCAAACAGGCGGCCCAGGCCTGATAAGGCCCGTCCGCACGTTCGAGATCGTGGTGAGCGCTGATGGCGGAGCGGAATTCAATGGGCAAGGACCAGTGGCTGCACAGAAAGCCGCCCACCGTCGCATGATCGCAGCCCAATTCGAGGTTTTCCGCTGCCCGAATGAGCCCGCCGTCACGAACGACCCGCGCGCGCACCAGGGCGTAGCTCTCGGGGAGGTGCTCGGCCAAGGCCAGTTTGCCGATGTCGTGTAAGAGACCCATGACGAAGGCATCATCCGCCGGCGTCAGGCCGGCGAAGCGTGCGATCGCCCGGGCGGCGCAGGCGACGCCCAGGGAATGGAGCCAGAATGGCCGGGCTTCGATGATCGGAAAGGCGGTGAAGATCGAAGCTTTCAGGGTGATTGCACGCACAGTCGACAAACCGAGCAGGACCACCGCCTGCTGCGGCGAGCGCACCGGCTCGCGCGGCGCATAGAAAGCGCTGTTCGCGAGGCGCAGGACACGGGCGGTCAGGGCCTGATCATGGCCGAGCAGATCGGCGATCTCGGCGGCGCTGACATCCGGGGCATTGAAGCGGCGGCCGAGGGCGCTGACCACGGCCGGCAGGGTCGGCAAGGCGGTTACTCCGCGCAGGCAATCGAGGACGGCAGCTTCGCCGAAGGGTCGATAGGCGGTCTGATTCATCGCCGACCTTGACGATAGCGCACATGGCAGGCTGCGGCATGCGCCAACGCGGCATCGAACAGCGGACGCATCGCCGGCTCATCGGCGGTGGTCCCGAAGAGCGCGGTCAATTCCGCAGCCGCCTCGGGTCCGAAGCGATCGAGGTGTTCAGGTGCTTGCGGTAATGCTTCGCCGAGGCGCACGCAGAGCACGCCATCGAGACCTTGCGTGGTCAGGCGCATCGCCAGCTCACGCGATAAAGGTGTTCCCGCCGGAGCGAGCATGGTACCGCTATAGGATCTCGCCGGGCGGGCCAGCACCCAGCCGGGCTGCCATTGGTCGAGACGATGAAGTTCCATGGAGTGAGTATGCCTCACAAAATCAGACCCCGCTACGGTCGCGCAAAAGCCCGTGAAAAGCCTCTATAAAAGGCCCCGGGTCGGGCGTGCTTACTTGCCCTGGTACAGTCGAGCAGCGAGGATTTCCGGCAGGCCGACGGCACGGATCTTGTTAGCGGCGGCATCAATATCGTACTCGAGGCGGTTGATGGTCACGGCGGCGGTGGTGGTATCGAAGACCGCGAATGAGGCTTTATTGTTCTCATCCCGCGGCTGGCCCACCGAGCCGGCGTTAACGATCATCGCCAGATCGGCATCGACGGGCATTTCCGGGTCGAGGGTGTAGGTAATGGGATCGGTATCAAAGAAGCCCACCGGTACATGCGAATGGCCGAGAAATCCCAGGCGCGCGCCCATTTTATTCAGGGCTTCAAAACTCTGTTGGGCATCGAATACCGTCTGGATGTAGTTGAAGGCTTCGGGTTGATGGAAGGTACCATGGGCCACGGCGCAGTGCTCGTAGGTGATGGTTAGCGGCAGATTCGCCAGCCATTCCTTCTGATCAGGCGTCAACTGCTCACGTGTCCACAGGGCCGCGGCCTTGGCATAGGCGTTGAACATGTCGATCGAGAGCTTGCCGACCGCCGCCCAATCGTGGTTGCCGGCGATCACATCGCAGTTGAGGTCACGGATCATGTTCAGGCATTGGACCGGTTCAGCCCCGTAACCGACGACGTCACCGAGACAGATGATCTTATCGATCTGCTGTTCTTTAATCGAATTCAGGATAACCGTGAGAGCCTCGGTGTTGCCATGAATATCACCGAGCAGGGCGTAGCGCACAGTCTGAACTCCTGGGGACGCTTAAGGGATATCCTGCCGCTGGAACACAGACAGTCCCACCAGCAAGCATCCTGAGGTAAACAATAGGGTGTAAAGAGCGGTCGACCCGACATAGGTCCAGGACACCGACTGTCCCATAAGTTGAATCGCATCATCGACATTGTAAATGGCAAGGGCGGGAATCACCACCGCCCCCATCAGCTTCATGCCGGCGAGGACGTGGCCGACCACGAAGATCGCGAAACACACGAGGATATTCGCGACCAGCGCCAAGCGCAGAGCGAGCACGGCGGCGAGACAGGCCATCACCCCGCCATGCAGGAAACCCAAGACGTGGGCGATGAGGATCGGCTGCCAGGGCACCGTAACCGCGTCGCTGGCCTCGTGGCTGGCGAAGGTGTCTTCGAAACCGCTGCGCCCGCCGAGCCACAGCAGACCGGCGTGCGCCACCATCACCACCAGGCCCGAGGCCACTACCGTCAGCCAGATGCCCAAGGCCTTGCCGACCAGATAGGTGCCACGCCCGAGCGGTTTCGCGAACAAGGTCAAGGCGGTGCGGCTGGCCAATTCGTCGTGTACGCTCTGGCTGACGCCGACTACCGCCAGGAACAAGCCGTTGATCACCGTTACCGCCACGCCGGCGGTGGCCAGCATGCGCAGGCGGTCCTCGGTTTCGAAATTGAACATTCCGAACAGATAGCTCATCGCCAGCAATCCCAGCGAGACGCCGGTCATCAACCAGGTTACGGGTTGACGCAGGGCATCAGCGACGGTCATCCGGGTAAGTGCGAGGAGTGCCATTGATCTGGGCATTCAATCGTCATCTCGGCTCACGTCAAAGGCTGTAGTCGGCGAATGCGCAGCTCGGGCGGTCATGGAAATTTTATTAAAGCCTGCGTCACTATGCGAGCAAAAGCAGGAAACGTCAGCAGGTTGGGGCGCCGTGCGGTATACTGAGGAGTGGAACCCCGCCTGGAGATCGCTGCTGATGGCCTGACGGCGGTGCTGCACCTGCCCGCCGGAGAGCACCTGTCGCTCGCCGCCTTGAAGACGTTGCTCACCGCCGCCGGCGTGCATGTCGGACTCGAACCCGGTGCGCTCTTCGCCGCCACCCGCGCAGCTCCCGATGAACGCGCCCTGGTGGTGGCGCATGGCCTGCTGCCGAAGCACGGCGCCGACGGCTGGATCGAGCTGCTGGTCGATGAACCGCAGGCGGTCTATGGCGAAGGTACCGTCGATCTCCACGAGCTGCATCACTTCCGCGAAATCAGCGCCGGTACGCCGGTGGCGCGCCTGCTGCCCCCGGGCGAGGGCACGCCGGGGTGCGATGTGCGCGGCAATCCCCTTCCCGCCAAGCCTGGACGGGCGGTTGAATTCGGCGCCCTGCTCGGACCCGGCAATCTCATCGACGAACATGATCCGTCCTTGGCGCGCGCTGCCGAAAGCGGCATCTATCAGCGCTTCACGCGCGGCGGGAAGAACTTTGTGCAGATCATGCACGAGGTCACCGTCCCCGGTGACGTCGATATGACCATCGGCAACATCAGCAGCCGCTATCCGGTGGTCGTACGCGGCGATGTCCATGCGACATTTTCGCTCAAGAGCCAGAAGGAGATCACCATCATCGGCTCCGTCGAGGATGCGCGCATCTCGGCGCGCGGCGATCTGATCGTCAAGGGCGGCATCCTCCAAGGCACCACCCGTGTCAAGGCCCACGGCGATATCCATGCCCGGCACATCCAATCGCGGGAAGTCAAGGCGCGCAACGTACACGTCGATTTCGCCATTCATTTCGCACAGATCCGCGCCACCGGCGACGTCGCCGCCAAGGAGATCATCGGCGGCGAAGTGCTGGCTGCGGGCTCGCTGACCTGCGATGTGCTCGGCGATCCCGATGGCCGGCCGACCATCGTCCAGGTCGGCGTCGATCCGTTTTCGGAAGCGTTGCGGACCTGGGCCGAGGTCCGTGGCGGCCATCTCGACGCCGAGATGCTGGCCCTGCGCGAACGCTGCCGCCTGCTGGCGCATCGCGTGCAGACCCGGATCTCCGCCGGCGATGATCACACCAGCGAAGACCACGCTCTGCGCCACGCCTTGGCCGAGCTCGCGGATCTTCAGCACACCGTCGAGCGTTGTCAGCGCATCATCTCCGCCCATCCCGATCAGGCCGCGCAGGCCGAGATCCTGGTCTCGGCGGCGCGCATCGTGGTCCGGCGCATGATCAATCCCGGCGTCATCCTGCGCATCGGCGATGGCGTCGAATTGACCATCACCTTGTCGCGCCTGGGGGCGACGTTCTATCGCGCCGCGAACAAGATCTGGGAGCTCAAGAATTGAGCCCTGGGAGCGCCGGGCACCAGCCCGGCGCGCAAGACTTCATCAAGCAGAAGTCCCCGGGGAATCAGCCCAGATCCCGCGTATACTGGATGAAGCCTGAGTTCTTGGCCACGCGATCATATAATGCTTGAGCGGTTTTATTGCTCTCGTGCGTGACCCAATACAGACGCGAGGCCTGTGCCGCCCGCGCCGCGTCGGCGACGGCGGCGATCATCGCCGCGCCGGCGCCCCGTCCGCGGGCACTGGTGGCGGTGAAGAGATCCTCGAGATAGCACACCGGGCCGATCGACCACGATGAAAGATGGAACTGATAGGTGGCGAAGCCGATCAGCTCGTGCTCCTCCCTGAACGCCCCGAGCACGAACATCGGCATTACCGGATCATGGAACCGCCGCCAGGTTTCAGCGGTCACAGCCGCCGGTATGTCGGAGTGATAGAATGTATTGTAGCCGGCCCACAACGGCAGCCAGGCGGCGTGGTCGGCGTGGGTCAGGGCGCGGATGGTCGGTGACGTGCTCATGGTCTCAGAACTTGCGCGCCAAGGGAAACCGCCGTCCGGTGCCGAAGGCCTTCGCTGAGACGCGCAGATTCGGCGCCGCCTGACGGCGCTTGAATTCGTTGAGTTCGACTAGGCGCACGATGCGCTGCACCAGCGCCGCGTCGTCGCCGCATTGGACGATGCGCTCCGGGCTCCAGCCTTCATCGAGGTAGCGTTTCAGGATTCGGTCGAGGACCTCGTACGGCGGCAGGCTATCCTGATCGGTCTGATTCTCGCGCAGCTCGGCAGAGGGCACCTTGGTGATCGACGCCGTGGGGATGCGCTCGGCGCCGGCCTGGGCATTGATCCAGCGCGCGAGGTCCCAGACCTGGGTCTTGTAGAGATCACCGATCGGCGCCAAGCCGCCATTCATGTCGCCGTAGATGGTGCAGTAACCGGTGGCGAGCTCGCTCTTGTTGCCGGTGGTCAGGGCCATGGCGTGGAGCTTGTTGGCCACCGCCATGACCATCACCCCGCGCAGCCGCGATTGCAGGTTTTCTTCGGCGACGCCGCTGGGAATGCCGGCGAAGATCGGCTGCAGCTCGGCGAGGACCGCGGCATTGACGGCGCTGATGGGCACGAGGTGGGTGCGGATGCCCAAGATCTTGGCGAGGGCTTCGGCATCGCTGATGCTGCCGGGACTCGAATACGGCCCAGGCATGAGCAGGCCGATCACCGCCTCCTTGCCCAGAGCATCGACGGCGAGGGCCGCCACCAGCGCCGAATCGATGCCTCCGGACAGCCCGAGGACGACGCGGTTCTGCTTGGTCTTGGCGCAATAATCGCGGATCCCGAGGACCAGCGCCGCGTGCAGATCGGCGCTATCGCCATCGCGATCGGCGGGCGGCGTACGCAGCAGGTGGGCGGTGGGCGAGACCGGCTGCAAGCCGGTGGGGATGTCGATCACCCCGACGCCGGTCTGCCAGCGCGGTACCGCCGCCAGCCAGCGACCGTCGGGGAGGGCGGCACCGCTGTCGCCATCGAAAAGCAGATCGTCCTGGCCGCCGACCTGGTTGGCATAGATCACCGGCACCTGCGCGCGACGGGCGACGCCGCCGACGACGCGCCGGCGGACCTCTGACTTGCCGAGGTGGTAGGGCGACGCCGAGCAGTTGACGATGATATCGCAGTGCTCGGCGAGATCGCCGACGGGATCCTGGTGATAGCGCAGGCCGATGCCGATCTCGCCGTCGACGAAAGCCTGGTTCCAGATGTCTTCGCACACCGTCAGGCCGACGCGTACGCCGGCGATGGTCAACACGCAGGGATCGCTGCCGGGACGGAAATAGCGGCCTTCATCAAAGACATCATAGGTTGGCAGCAGGCGTTTGTGGTAGGTCGCGCGGACCTCGCCGCGCTCGAGCACGGCGACGGCATTGGCGAGATTCGGGCCCATTCCCGGTTCGAGCGGCTCGACGCAGCCGACGATGCATGGCAGGGGCAGGCCCTTGGCGACTTTCTGCAGCAGTTCCCATTGTTGTTGTACGAACCACGGCCGTTCGAGCAGATCGCGCGGCGGATAGCCGCCGACCATCGCCAGCTCAGAGAACACCAGCATCTGCGCGCCGGCGGCCTTGGCCTGCTGGGCGGACTCGCGGATGGCGGCGGCGGCGCCGTCGAGATCGGCGATGATGAGATTGAGCTGGGCGATGGCGACTTTCATGGGGAGACTTTCATGGGGCGGCAAGGATGGCGTGCATCCTACTGACGGAAAGCGGCACCACGTGGCAATCCAATCTCGTCCGATTCAAGCGAGCAGAGCGCGGGCTTCGGCGATATAGGTGTCGGCTACGGTCGCCAGGTCGGTGGCGGTAGTTTGCCAGCCGATCGAGATGCGGATGACGCTGCGCGCGAGCTCGGGCGCGACGCCGAGGGCGGCGATGACGTGGCTGGGTTCGCCACGGCCGGCCATGCACGCTGCGCCCACCGACACCGCGATGCCACGCAGATCGAGGCGCTGCACGAGGATTTCGTTGTGCAGGCCGGGATGGCCGAGACTCAGGGTATTGGCCAGGCGCGGTGCGCCGTGGCCGATCCAGGCGGCGGCGGGCAAGGCGTGGCGGATCTGCGCGAAACAGTCTTCCAGCAGCTGACGCTGGCGCTGGTCCTGATGCGGGTGATCGGCGACGGCCTCATTGAGGGCGGCGGCCATCGCTGCCGCTAGCGCCGGGTCTTCGGTGCCGCTGCGGCGATCCTGCTGCTGCCGGCCACCGCGCAGCAGCGGTTCGAGGCGCACGCCGTTGCGCACCCAGAGCAGGCCGCAGCCTTTCGGGGCTCCGAACTTATGCCCGGCGATGCTCACCAGATCGGCACCGAGACTGGCAATGTCGAGCTCGGCCTTGCCGGTGCCTTGGCAAGCATCGACGAGGATCCGCGCCTGCGGCGCGCGCTGTCGGATCGCCTGGCAGAGGCGCGGTAGATCCTGGCGGATGCCGGTTTCGTTGTTGGCGAACTGGCAGGCGACGAGCGCGGTATCCGCCGCTAGGTCATCGAGCTGGATCTGTCCGTGCGCATCCACCGCCAGCCTGGTGGCTTGCTTGTCGGCTTGCTTGTCGGCTTGTTTGTCGGCTTGTTTGTCGGCTTGTTTGTCGGCTTGAGCGACGGCGCGCAGGATCGAGCTGTGTTCGACGGTGCTGATCGCGACTGGGCCATGGGCTTGGGCGATGGCCAGGGCATTGGCCTCGGTACCGCCGCTGGTCAGTACCAGTTCGCTGGCTTTGACCGCGAGCAGTCGGGCGAGCGTGCGCTTGGCCTCATCGAGCACATGGCGCGCCTGTTGGCCGAGGCTGTGGATTGATCCGGGATTGGCCCACGCCTGATCCTGGGCTGCCAGCCACGCGGCGCGGGCGACCGGACGCAGCGGGGAGGTGGCATTCCAGTCGCAGTAAATCATGGCCACTCGCAGAAAGTCATGGCCACTCGCAAAAAGTCATCGCCGTCAGGCTCCGGCGCGCTCGAGCAGCAGGCTGGCGAGGACATCGTGCGGGCCGAGGGCTTGGCCGCAGCTGACGCTGATCGCGGGATGGGCGAGCATCGCCTCGCGCACCAGCGCCGGCACGTCTTCCCGGCTGTGCCGGCCATCGGAGAGAAAATACATCAGCACGCGGATTTCGGTGGCGCCGCTGGCGATGAGCTGGTCGAGACCATCGGCGATGGTCGGCGCGGCGATCTCCATGTGCACC
Source organism: Planctomycetota bacterium (assembly GCA_044353645.1). Classification (GTDB taxonomy): domain Bacteria; phylum Planctomycetota; class UBA11346; order UBA11346; family UBA11346; genus CAIUVD01. The sequence goes on from JBILBP010000015.1 coordinate 14,694, forward strand.
GCCGCAACCACCGCCGCCGGGCGCAGGGCCTGCACCCGCCGCGCCATGTCCTCGAGCTGGGCATTGGATTCGGCACGCCGTGAACCGTGATCGACAAGCAGTAGACCGAGCATGGCTTACTCCGGCCGCATGGTGGGGAAGAGGATCACGTCGCGGATGTTGGTCTGGCCGGTGAAGAGCATGATTAGGCGATCGATACCGATGCCCTGGCCGCCGCACACCGGCAGGCCGTGATCGAGGGCGGTGCAGAAGTCGTGATCGACCATGCCGTCGAGCACCCCGGCCTCGTCATCCTGGGCGGCCTTGGCTTCGGCGGCCTGCTCGCTGAGGCGCTGGCGCTGGATGTCGGGGTCATTGAGTTCGCTATAGGCGTTGCCGACCTCCATGCGCGCCATGAACAGCTCGAAGCGCAGGGTGCGCGACGGATCGTTGGGGTGGGCCTTGCACAACGGCGTCAGCCAGGTCGGCTGATCGGTGATGAAGGTCGGCTGGATGAGGTGCGGCTCGACGACTTCTTCCCAGACTTCATTGGCCAGGCGATCGTAGGTCGGGTACTCGTCGAGCTTGAGGCCCAGCTCACGGGCCTTGGCGTAGACCTTCTCTTTGTCGTCGTAGGCGAAGCCGCCGAATTCCGGCAGCGCGTCGCGGTAGCTGATGCGCCGCCAGGGCTGATCGAGGTCGATGGTCCATTGGCCGAATTTGAGGATGCGCGTACCGAGGATCTGATCGGCGAGGTGGCGGAAGAGCTCTTCGCTGAGGTCCATCATCACCTGGTGGTCGGCGTAGGCCTGGTACCACTCGATCATCGTGAATTCGGGATTGTGGCGCGGGCTGATGCCTTCGTTGCGGAAGTTACGGTTCAGCTCGAAGACCTTCTCGACGCCGCCGACGATCAGGCGCTTGAGGTAGAGCTCCGGCGCGATGCGCAGGTAGAGCTCCATGTCGAGGGCGTTGTGATGGGTCACGAACGGCCGGGCGGTAGCGCCACCGGGGATCGGATGCAGCATCGGCGTCTCGACCTCGAGATAGCCCTTGTCGGTGAAGAAGCGGCGGATGCCGGCGACCAGGCGGCTGCGGGTCATGAAGGTGCTCAGCGACTGGTCCGACATCATCAGGTCGAGGTAACGCTGACGGGCGCGGGTTTCCGGGGCCAGGGTCTCGCCGGCGCCGGCCTGATGCGGCGGCGGGAGCATGGCCTTGCCGAGCACCGTGAAGCTCTCGACGAAGATGCTGATCTCGCCGGTCTTGGTGCGCCCGACGTGGCCGGTGACGCCGAGCCAGTCGGCGAGGTCGAGCTGATCGAAGGCGGCGAAGGATTCGCCGAGGATCTTGACCTCGATGAAGAGCTGGATGCCGCGCTCCTTCTTGTGCTCGGCGGCTTCGAGATCGGTGACCCCGGCCAATTGCTGCTGGCGATAGACATCGCCGCGGCTGCGGTCGAAAAGAGTCGCGAAGATCAGGTTCTTGCCGCTGCGACGGAGGTTGCCGATGCGTCCGGCGAGGGTCACGAGCGGGCCTTTGGGACGCTGATCGGCAGGTACCTCTGGGCCGACAGCAGCCGGCGCCAGGGCCCGCGCGGCGGCCACCGAATGGGTCGGCGTGAAGCGCGCGCCGAAGGGATCGATCCCGAGTTGACGCAGGGCCTCGGCCTTGGCGGCACGTACCGCCCGATATTCATTCAGCGCTGGCGCGGCAGGGACGGTAGGCTCGACGGGGGCGGTGCTCATGGGGATCTCGTAATGGGGTAGCGGACGAGGCCGCAACCGTGGACGCACTAACGGGCGGCAAAACCTAGTATCCCGTGCCGCAGAGGCCAGCAGCGACGAGACCGCGATGATTACGGTAGTTGCACCTTCATCTTCCCTTCACGCGTCGCCCTAGGGTACGCCTCTCAATCGGAGGTACCGTGACCATTCAACCACAACTTACCGAATCGATCAGCCGTGAAGCGGCTGCCCTAATTGGCCGCGAGGCGGTGGCTTCCGCCAGCCGCCAGCGGGAAAGCGCCAAGCGGCATACACGCAGGAAGATCGAACAGCGTCTCGATGCCCTGGAAAATGCGCGACCGGTGGTCGATGACCTGCCCAACGCCCGCTCTTAGGAGCCGGCCTTCGGCAGCTCCCGTCGGCGGAAGTGGCTGTCCCTCAAGTTAGTTGCTGGTGGCTAGCCGCTAGTAGCGCTTTTGAGGGGTCAAGACCAGGCGCGTCAATTCGCTGATCGCGCGTTGCAATTCCGGGTCGGCGGCGACGCGGGCCTCGGTGCTGCGTACTGCGTGCATCACCGTCGTATGATCGCGGCCTCCGACCATGCCCCCGAGGGCGTCGAGACTGTAGTTGGTCAGCCGACGCCCCAAGAGCAGCGCCAAGCCACGGGCCTGGACGATCTCGGCATGCCGGCGTTTGCTCGCCAGATCGCTGGGCCGCAACTCGAAACGATCGGCGACCGCCTGTACGATGCGTTCGAAACTCGCCTGTGTCGCGGGTACCGCGACGTTCAGATCGACGCCGCCGCGGGAGAGCCGATCGGCGAGGCTCAGGGCCTGGGTCATGTCCGGGGCCTGGGCCTCGACCAGGGCAGTGAGCGCCGTCGCATCACTGCCGGTGAGCGCGCTGCCGGCTACCCGCCGCACCAGGGCGACGCGCGTCTCAAGATGCGGCAGGTCGAGGCCGACGGTCAGGCCCCAGGCCAGGCGACTGGTCAAACGATCAGTGAAACCGCTGAGTTTGCGCGGCGCCTGACGACCAGCGAAGAGCAGCTGCGCGCCGCGATCGAGGGCCGCATTCATGACGTGGAACAGTTCTTCCTGGGCTAGGTCCCGGCCGCTCAGGGCGTCGATATTGTCGAGGACGATGACCGCCGCCTGTTCGAGCTGGCCGCGCAGGCCGTCGTTCTCGCCGGCGACAAAGGTCCGCCGGGCGAGATCCTGGGCACCGCTGGCGACGAATTCCGGACCATCGATCCACAGCGCCGATTCGTCTCCGAGCATGATTCGGTATTCGTGCACCACCGCCCGCAGCAGGTGGGTCTTGCCGCAGCCCGCTGGTCCGTGTAGGAACAGCGGGTTGTGCTCCAGGCCAGGCTGCTCGACCACTCGCCGGCAACTGGCGAGGGCGATCTGATTGCCGGGATCTTCCAGAAACGTTTCGAAAGTCCGCGCGCGATTGCTCACGGCAGCGGCCTCGGTGGGCGTGGCATCTGTGTCGACGACCATCGCCGTCAGGCCAGCCCCTTCGCCTTCGTGTGCAAGCCATAGTTCGATCGCCGGTAGGGCAAACTGCTGGGCGGCCGTCGCCCACAAGGCGTTTGGTACCCGCAAATGCACGACGTTTTCCGTTAAAACCGGGGTCAATATCGGGAGCAGGACTTCGCCGATCTCGGGGGCAAGGGCGGTCGACAAGGCCTGGCGTAGACGATGGATGAGCGTGGACACCGGCCAGTCATACTCCACGCGTTGCATCCATAACCAAGCCCCCAGCATCCTACCCTAATGGCTACCCTGCAAGATCTGCTCAAACGCCATCTCGAAGCGCGCAACATGAGCGTGAAGACCTTGGCTGAGCGTTT
>JBILBP010000016.1:0-18236 GCA_044353645.1 Planctomycetota bacterium
AGTGATCGTGGGCGTGGGGTCGACGGCGACTCCGCTCTGGTATGACCGATTTTACACAGTGTCGAATGGCACCCCGCAGTCAGGCGGGCTCGATACCGTGCTTGATCTGACCGAGGCGGCACCGTACTGGCCTCCGACCACTGCCCGTCCATGGTGGATCTTGGTGACCGATGCATTTAAGGACGCTGGACTTGGATCGGTGAGTGCGACCACCATCACCAACGCTCGGACCGGTCAGAAGGTCAATCCCAGTATCAGATTGCCTGCAAGCGTACCTGATCTCGGGACTTCTGTGGTGCCGTTCACCACCCCAGTCACGGCCGTCAAGGGCTCAGGATAACCCGGCAACCATCACCGACATCACCAGACGACGCATATCCCTTGTTCGCGCACTAACCCGACAGGCTCCTAGACACAAGGCCATCAACCGTATCTGTAGCCTGGAGGTCACCATCGAGGACTACCGCCTGCGGGCCGTCGCTAAGGGCGGCAACGCCCAGGGCGAGGTCGACGAAGATGAGATAAGCGACATGACCCTAGCCGGACGGCCAGGGTCATGTCGCTTTGTATCTAGTTTAGGAGAACCTGAAGTGGTTTGATAGTGCCCCAAGAAGTGGGATAGTGCCTCAAGAGGTGGTGTAAGTTCGTAGGTCCGAAAATCCAACAAACGGCGGTTGCCGTGGTCCCTATGTTGGTGGCATTAAACAAACCACACGGGGAGATTCCACGATGACAGTCGCCGAACTTCCTTTCACCAACCTCGTTGAACGCCTCGATCGCGACATCAAACGGCGGACCCGCGTGGCAGGATCTTTACCAGCGAAGACAGCCGCAAGAACCTCGTCGGTGCGGCACTGGAGCCCTACGACATCACCTGAGCAGGTGAGCGCCGCTACAGCGCCGAATGCATACGTGGCTTGTTAGACCTACTCGCCGCCATCCGCTTAGCGGGGCCTATCGGTCCTGTCGGCGGTGTTTCCACCAGCGTAAAAGTATGGAAGATGAATCATCAATGTAGCATGTAGTAAAATCCTACGCTGACTTTTCTGCAAATCGCCTACAAAACTATATGCGTAACAATCAATCGGCGAGTCGGTCATCATTCACGATCCTCGAGACGATGGCGGCGCTGTCCGTGGTGGCGCTCGGCTTGATGTCGATGCTGACCTCAATCTCCACCTTGGATAGCGCCCGTAAGTCAACGTTCGAGGACATGCGTGTGAACGCCTTGCTGCGCACCATGGTCGATCGGGTGCAAGGAGCCGCGTGGGTCGATCTCGGCACGACCCGCTTGCCGTGGTCGCAGGCCCGTTTGTTCGAAGACCATTCCGAGGGCAACGCTGACGCTGACGCCCTGCCCATGACCCAGACCGAGCTGATGACCTATGGCCTGCTGACACAACCCATTCTCAGCGAGGGTTCGCTCTCCACCCTGAAAGTATATTTCGAATATTATCGCGCGGTTGCGCAGAAGGACGCCAATGGCGAACCTCTGGCGGACCACCAAGGTATCGCCGAACAGGCCTCGGTGACCTCCGTCGCGGAGGCTCGCGGGATGCTGCATGCAGCCGCCGATCGCGCGCGGTTTCGCTTGAACCCGACCTCAGATGGGCTGGGGATCGCGGATCCGCTCCTGCTCGGCAGCGATGATCCGGTGCTCATCCGCATCATCATCGAGTTGAGCCCGACGCGGCATCTCGAGGTCGTGACCGGGAGGAAGCTATGAGGTCGAGCATCCGCGCGCGTCGGGCCTACACCCTGGTCGAGGTCATGATCGCCCTGGTTATCACCGTGACCGTGATGGGTATCGTCCTGCAGACCATGATGTCGATGAGCAGCTATGTCGCGCTTGGTCAGGCCCAGGACGAGTTGGCTCTCGATGCCAAGGTCATCTTTGCCGAAGTCGGTAGCGATCTTTCTACGAGCGGCTGGCATTTTCCGTCACAGGGAGGGCCCTATAGCGGTGTCACTTTCGCCATCGATCGCGGGCTGCGTTATTTCCCCTGCGTAACGCAGCCGGTGGCTGGCGTCTTAAGCGCTGCGCAAGGCACGCTCTCCGGACAGTCGAGCGCTTTCCCTGAATTAGATCGCACTGCTGCCTACATCAATTTCAGTGAGCTTGCCGCAGGCGATCTGCCGGGTCATCCCGCCGATGCCATGAGCACCCCGGCGATGTTCGAAGCCGAGGGCGGTAAGCGCTATCGTGAGAGCTTCTATGCGCGCAGCCAGGAGCTCATATTCCTGCGCTGCACCGTGAACTCGTGGAATACCAGCGGCGATGTCCCGTTGGTGACCGCGGGCAAGCTGCCTTCGAGTATTCAGCGCCCGCTGGTCAACTTCGGCAGGGAGCCGACAGCGAGGTGGATGACGCCCGACAATCATGCGGCCTTGGGGGTCTTGCATGCCTCGGGTTGGCAAGAGATCGGTGAGAACTCCGGGAAATGGATCCCCCGGGTCGCCGACCGGCCCTATGGCGTGGTCATCGAAGGCGCGCATCTCGATACGCATACGACCGGAACCACCGGGGTTATCCTGCAATGGGAGGAAACCGGACAGATTTCCTTTCAGGAGCAGGCTGACGCTAACCTCCGGGTCTTTACCTATGCTGTGGTGCCAACTCCGCGTGGTCAGGGGTACGGCCGCTTGGTGCGGGCTTTTGTCGCCCCGGTCGGTGGAGCGCCACCAGCGAGGGGTTCATCCCCGGGCGAGGCGATCGCCATCAATGGCGATCAGGCGGTAGTCGTCGACACGGTCCTGTCGAATCATGTCGTGCGCGTACTTTTCGAGACCGCGCGTCATGACCCGGGTTTGCAGTTGAATCAGGTACGGGTGCGCATCTTCCTGGCCCGTCGGGTGCAAACTATTGGCGATAACCATCTGACGGTCAAATCGATGATCGAAACGACCTTCACCATGCGCGCCAAAAACAACAGTGTCGATCAGTCATGGGATGCTCCGAATATCGGCTCGGCGAATCCGTTCACCTATTAACTCGGAGATATCCATGCAAAGTCTATCGTGCTCATCCATTCCACGCGCTGGAAACTCGCTGGTGGTGGCCTTGGGCATCCTCACGGCGATTGCCGCCATGGTGATCCTGGCGAGTGAATCCGCAGTCCATGCACATATCTCCACGACTCAGGTTAGAGGCGGTATCGAGGCCATCGGGGCGGTCGAATTCGTGCTTGCGCGCCGCGAGCAGCAGGTCGTGGAATTAGCCAACCTCGGCGACCCGGTTGCGTTCGCGCACTGGAAGGAACACTTCGGCACTGAAAATTACGGTGTCGATTACGTCGGCAATTGTGAGGTTCGCTGGAAGGTCGAACCCTGCTATACCGCTCCGCGCAATGACCCCGATAATCCTACCCAGATCGAATTCATCGCCAATCCCAACCCCGATCCGACCTGGGCTCCCGAGGTCGGCAGCAAACAGATCGTCAACGACAACACCTATCTCTTCCGCATTGCTGCCGAAGCCCGTTATACTCCGAGCTCGCCCGAGCAGGTCCTGGCACGAGCCCAGGGGGTTCGTTATGGGGTGATAAATAAAGAGCCGCTGTTCCGTTACGTCATCTTTTACGCGCAAAGCGGCAACAAAGGCGACTTGGAGATCACCCACGAGGATAAGGTCGAGATCCAAGGCAACGTTCACACCAATGGTGCCTTGTACATGGGCTCAGGATCGTTGACCAACGACTACGCCGCGGTCTCGGGGCCCAGCGCGCAGACCATCATCGGACCGACCGCGTGGCGCGATCTCAATCTCAACGGGGAAAAAGATAGTGGAGAAACGAACCTGCCGGTTCGGGTCACCGCCGTCGATGGGATCTTCAGATTGAGTAAGCAGACCATGTATGGGGCCTTGAACGGTTTTCCGATGAAATCGGAACCCCGGGATTGGTCGGCGTCCTCGGCGTATGATGCCGATCCGACGCATCGCTATCCCCGCGATAGCGAGATCGGCATCACCGCTGAAGAGCTTGCTGAAATCCCCAAGCTCGCCGGTAGGAAAGTCAATGTCATCAACCCCTATCGGGTCAAGGATGAGAGCGGTTTCGTGACTATGGGTCAAGGTTTCAAGCATCTCAATCCCGGACTATCGATCACCTCGGCGCAGCTCTTTAATTGGGATCCGAACAATATGGGGATACCACTGCTGGGTGCTAATCAGGATTTGCGCCAGCGTAATGATTCCCGGGATGGTTGGTATGTGGACAAGGGCAGTAGCGCTTGGAAACAGTATTCGGGAGGTCCAACGGCTTTCGACCCCAACCGACCACAAGGTTTCGCCGGATATCTGCGGACCAATGAAACCGGTGCGCGGGTAAAGAAACTGCCGCGGGAGCTGTCCGGCGTCGATGATGCGCCGCTACGTCCTTTGGAGCGGCAGCAGATCGTGTATACCGACGCCGATCATAATCCCGCTACCGATCAACATGAATTGGCGGCGCCTATTTTTCTCGTGAAGCATCCCGATGCCAACAAAAGCCCCTCGCAGTCCGCCGCCGATTATGGCCGGATCGTGGAAGTGCCGGGAAAGTATCTGGGACTTGCGCTCGGCGATGGTTGCCTGACACGCAATCCGGATGGTTCAGGTTGGCAGGTCAAGAAAATCACCGCCACTGGCCTCGGTACTCCTCTGCAGACCCCGAAGATGGGATTGGCGATCTTGGAGCGTCCGGTCCCCGACGCCGCCATCTGGCCGGGACGCGCCACCATCAACATCGTCTCGTCATCGTCGCCGGATTATCTGCCATATGCCTATGGTAAGCACTGGCGGCCCTTTCCCCGGCCATTGTTCCCGATCGATGTCAGCGAAAATGTCACTCCGGGGTCACGCGCTCAGGCCTGGCGAGGCATTGGTTTCGATAGTCCGTTGACGGACGCCGACACCTTTCCAGTCAATCGCAATGGGACACTCCGGCGCTATTCGTACAGTGCGGGGGGAACGCTGACGGTTACTGCCGCTTGTCGCGAAGGAGCACCGTTATACCAGGATTTGCCCGAGCTCGGTGGCCTTACCCGTTCGCCGAAATGGTTCAACGACAACTGGCGGTTCTTCCACTTGAAGCGGCCGCAGTGGGGTGGGATCGCGCAGCCCGGTGTAAAAGTTTCCTATTTCAAGGATTCTTCACCGAAGAACGAATCCGCTCCCGAGGCCTTGGCGTCGAGTGCATTGATCATGGCGACGTGGGGGGGTACGACTGACCCCGCCAATTACAATGGTCGGGCGCTGAGCGGCGCACCGGATCTGGCTGGCTCGACCTTGACCTCGGCTCAGGTGGCTATGCCGCCTCTGAACTCGATCGCTGCCGCGGTCGGTAGCGACGCCAGCAAGCGTTGCCGTTTCAGCTTGCGATTCGAAGGGTTCATCGTGCCGCGATATAGTGAAGTATACACCTTCACAGCCCGCGGTGATGACGGCGTACGCCTGTGGTTTGATGGTGACCTGGCAACGTTCCCCGGCTCGTGGAGCAGTCAGCCATTGACGCGTTTCCCATACACCACGAACGGTCCGCTGGTGGCGAATACACCCTATCATTTCGTGCTCGATTACTATCAGTCCACTGGTGGTAACATGGTCGGTTTAGAATGGACAAGCGCTTCGCAATCGACCCAGGATATTCCATCTGGTACGACCGTGGCACCGGCGCGCGGACTCTATTTGCCCGAGGTCTTCACCGGTTTTGATGCCAGCAATTTCACTTATGTGCAATGCAAGATCGATCCAGCCAAGCTCAGTGGTCCGGCAGAGCAGAAGATCGGTCTGATGTTGCGCGACGGTCATGCCGGACTATCCCCGTTGCTGAGCGGTCGTGATAGCTATCTGGCACTGCTGTTTAATCCACAGCGAGGTTTCTTCACGCAGCGGCGCTTGGCACCGGCGATTCCGGCGGTCTCCGAGCATGTCAGCTGGTTTGTCGGCAGTGGCGGTCGATTCCGGGCGAATGGTATCGTCCATAACGTCGACTCCGAGGGCATGGCGCCGGCGGTGCTGCCGAATAACGGCACGGTCAATCAGGGCGGCTCGCCGATCGTCTACAGCGATTGGAATCGACCCTCGACACTGACCAAGGAATCAATCGTTGACCACGACCCCGTACTCACCTTTGCCCCGTATGACGCAACAAAAAGGCCCTTCATCGAGTCCGAGGCAGTCCCGGTGACCATCAATGTGCAGTTGTGTGATCTCGGAGATGGCAATCCCTTCGTTGCCAAATTCGGCTACAAGGGCGCTACGGACACCGCGCGGAAGGTCTGGATTCCCCGGGTTGATGCGTTCTATCAGCGTCAGCGCGACGTGGTCGTGGTCATGAACTCACTCGCAGTTTTACCGAACTTCGTCGGCGCACGCTCATTGAAGGTATTCAGCTATAATGCCACAGCGACCACCAGTGATCTCGAGTTTTCACCGGTCGATGTCTCTCGACGCGACGATAAACAACTCAACCTGATCTACACCATCGCCTCGTCGATGGCCCAAGGTCTCGGTACGCCGGCTACTTCTGAATTGAAGGTCAAGGAGAATTGGGTCTTCGCGGCTACGCCGCAGCAGATCATCAAGATGAACAGCAAGAATTGGAATGGACGTAATGATTGGATGCTTCCTGATCAACCTGTCAGTTTATTCGATTTAGCAAATAATCGCGTCTACCCCGTTGATCCGCCGATCGATTGGGCGACCTGTGCGACTCCGGTACCGTTGATTCCGCCGACCTTGACGCAATGGGACGACGCCTTCCCGCGTTCGTTCGCCTTGAACTTGAACAAAGATGCGCCTTACGTGGTCGGCGATGTGAACTCTTATGTATCGAGTTACGGGCAATGGAGCGACGCGCTCGTTGAGCAATATCGTCCATGGAGCAGCAGTTGGGATCAACCCGGACAATTTTTCATTCCGCCGCTCACGCATTCCTATCGACCGGATCAGTGGGATGATTCCCCATTTCCAACTTCCGGGGGCCAGAATACCAAAAGCCTGCTCGGTTTGCCGCGTTGGGTCGACGATCAGCCCAACCCCGGCGGCGAATTGCCGCCTCTCGGCCCCAACCTCTTTCTGCGCATCGAACAGGTGGCGCCGCATCTCTATAATTTCCGCTATTATTCTGGAACCAAGTCCGAAGACGCTCTGACCACGAGTGATTTCCGAACCTTGCGCGATAGTGCCGGCGCGGCACTGACGGCGAACCTCAGCGGCTGGAGTTCTAATCTGCTGGTCGGTCCCTGCGTCCAGAGCGGTTCAGCAACCGCGGCGACGAATGTCGTCTTCGAGAATCTTTCGATCAAGGTCGCCGACGACCGTTCGGATGTGAATCATGATGGGATCGTCGATGGTCGCGATTGGGATGCCACCGGTCTGGGTAGCGGCAGCCCCACCGCACGCTACCTCGCCAGTCAATACCAGGTCTTTTTCGGTATCTACGATATCACCGAGGACTTCTTCTCTTACCTTTCCAGTCAGCCGTCCGCCGCCTGCGCTAGCGAAGAGTGGTTCTATTCGCCTCGAGAATTCTGGAGCCAGAGCCGTACCTGGGAGGACGGCACCGAAAAGGATGCCACCGACGCGGCGCGCATCACTTATGCCGGACACAGTGTCACCACTAACCGCCAACTGCTCGGCAAGACGACGGTCTTGACCCTAAATCTCGGCAAGGACAAGGCCGACCTGGATAATGCCACGGCGGGGATCCAGGCCGAAGGCATCCAGGGTTATCTATGTTCTCGCTCACTGAGCGAGGCGGTGACGAAGCCCATGAGCTCGGGGGCCGTGCCGGGTATCGTCGCCGATGGCAACCTCGCCGACTTGTTCAATGGCTTGCTCTATGCCTCGCGGACCAATCGCTATCCCTGGAATCCGAATCGCAGTGCGACCTATGATTCTGGCGCGAATCCGTGGAGCTCCGATCCTTTTGTGACGCTGCCGAATTCCTTCTCGGCGAATAATCCCGATATGGTATCGCTCTCGGCGGCGAGCATGCCGGCGGCGAACATGTTCTGGCAGGGGGTGCACAAGCTGCAGCCCTATCCGCTAGCCGTCGCGCCAGCTTTTCGCCCTGATGACTTCCACCACGGAGTGCGCATCCGCAACGCCAGCGACCTGTATTGGGGCTATAAGCTGAACAAATTCGGCGAGAGCAAGACCTCGATCGTCTGTCCCAATGCCGTGTATGTGCAGGGCAATGTCAATACCGTCAAACATCTGGTGACGGTACGGGGAGTGGCGGCGTCCATCAATAAGCACACGCCCTTGGCGATCTTCGGTGACAGCATCAATCTCGAATCTGAGAAATTCAATCCGCTCAACTATCAGAATGCGGGTATTTCAGTCACTCCTGCGGGAGTCGTCTCGGGCAACGGTATCCTCGCTAATCCGGCACAAATGGAGGCCGAAGATACTGCTTATGTTGCCTGCTTCCTGACGCATAACCTTCCGACCTCACGCGAACGCGTACGCGAAGGCCAATCGGCGGCCTTCATTGATACGATGCTGTTCAATGAGGACTGGAATCCATCCTCGGGACGCAAGACGATGGCGTTCAAAGGCAGTCTGGTGGTCATGGACTCGCGTCGCTACACCCGCGCCTTCCTGCTCGATGCCAATAAACAGTATGGCCGGACGGTATTTGGGACCACGGTCGCCGATGAGCTGTACGGAAATCTTCGTACCCAGTGGGAAAGCCTGCTCGGTGCCCGGCAGTGGACGCAATCAGCGCCATCGGTGTATCGCTCGCCGATTCGTACTTACACTTTTAACGATGATCTGCTGACTGCCGAGGGTACGCCGCCATTTACGCCCTTCGGTGTCACCTCGGGTGGGGTTGGTGGGTGGGTCCGCATCGTCGAATAGGTCGGGTCGCCGCTTGGCTGGCACGGGCGCAGAGGTACCTTCTGCGCCCTTTGCCAATTCCGCCCATTTCAAGGATCCAGCATGGAAGGTCTCATCGTCGCCAAATTCGGCGGCACCTCAGTCGCTACGGCAGCCCAATTGTTGAAGGTCAAAGCCATCGTCGCCGCCAAGCCAGCCCGCTGGGTGGTGGTGCCTTCGGCTCCGGGCAAGGCCCATGCCAAGGATACCAAGGTCACCGACCTGCTCTACCTCTGCCATCAGCTGGCGACCAAGGGCCAATCGATCACCGCGGTCTGGGGTCAGATCGCGGATCGTTACCGTGCCATCATCCGCGAACTGGGACTGGTCCTCGACCTTGAGCCGATCCTGGCGGCCGCCCAGGCCAAGATCGAAGCCGTCGCCGCCGCCGGTGGCAGCGCTGATTACGCCGCTTCCCGTGGCGAGGCGATCCATGGCGTGGTGGTGGCGGCCTTGCTCGGCGCCGAATACGTCGACGCCGCCGAGGTGATCTTCTTCGATCGCGTTGGGCGTCTTGATGGCAGGACCTACGCCGCCTTGAAGGCCCGTTGCCAGCCTGGCCGGACCTATGTCATCCCTGGCTTCTATGGGCGGGGCGCCAACGGCGAGGTGCGTACATTTTCGCGAGGCGGCTCGGATGTCACCGGCGCGGTGGTCGCCAATGGTCTCGATGCCGCGGTCTATGAGAACTGGACCGATGTCTCGGGCGTGCTGATGACCGATCCACGCATCATCGCCGAGGCCAAACCGATCGCGGAGATCACCTACCGCGAGCTGCGCGAGCTGTCGTACATGGGCGCCTCGGTGCTCCACGAAGAGGCCGTCTTCCCGGTGCGTGAAAAGAGCATCCCGATCAACATCCGCAACACCAACCGCCCCGACGATGCCGGGACGGTGATCATGGCCAATCGCGATCCCGGCCAGCAGGTGGTGGTCGGCATCGCCGGCACCAAGGGCTTCACGGTCTTCACCGCCGAAAAGGCGATGATGAACAATGAGGTCGGGTTCGGACGCCGGCTCCTCGACGTCTTCGAGCGTCTGGGCATCTCGGTCGAGCACATGCCCACCGGCATCGACACCATGTCGGTGGTAGTCGCGGACAAGCAGCTGGCGAATGAAGATGGCACCAATAAATCCGAACAGCTGATGGAAGACATCCAGGGCACGCTCAAGCCGGATGCGGTGAAGGTCAATCCGGGCATGGCCCTGATCGCCACCGTCGGCCTGGGCATGAACCATGCGATCGGTACCGCCGCGCGCCTGTTCCAGGCCCTGGCCGCGGCCAAGGTCAACGTCCGCCTCATCGATCAGGGCTCGTCGGAGCAAAACATCATCGTCGGGGTCGAGGAAGCCGATCTCGGTGCCGCCATCCGCGCGATCTACAATGAGTTCGCCTGAAATCCCGAGCCTGATTTCGAGAAAAAGCCAATCCATGCTCCCGTACCTGCCCGAGACCGTTGCTGAGGCGCTGCTGAGCCTGCTCGATCAGGCCGCCGCCGCCCGTGGCCGTGCGACCTTGGCGATTCCCGGGGGTCGCTCGCCGGGGCCGGTGCTCACCGCCTTGGCGCGCTGTCTGACCCCGTTCGTGCGTCAGCGCCTGCACCTGCTATGGCTCGATGAGCGGGCGGTGCCGCTGCTGGCAGCTGAGCGCAACGATGCCCCGACGCTCGCGGCCTGGACCGCCGGCGGGCCGCTGCCGGCGCATGTCTATCCGATGCCCGCCGAAGCCCTCGATCTCGAGGCGGCGGCGACGGACTACGCCGCGACCATTGTCAGCGCCACCGCCGGCGGGCCCATCGATGTCTGCCTGGTGGGCATCGGCGAGGACGGGCACTTCGCCTCGTTGTTCCCCGATCATCCGGGATTGTCGGAATTGGCCGAGGTCTTCGTGATCACCGACAGCCCCAAGCCGCCGGCGCGGCGCCTGACCCTGGGCCTGTCGTCGATCGTCAGCGCCGACCATGTGGTGATTTTGGCGCTGGGTTCCGCTAAGGGTCGCGTCGCACGTCGGTCGCAGGCCGGTCCACAACGCGACCTGCCCGTGAGCCTGCTCCCCAAGTCCAAGTGCATTTGGTATTTAGACGATGCTGCTATGGCCGCGTTCGATGCTTCGGCGCCGCCATCGGGTTGATTGGCACGGGTGATGCCTCTGGTTCAGTAGCCGCTATTCCGTTGTCGCATCCCGCGACGACGCTGAGGTACGGCGCGACGAGAGCTCTGTGGCCAGTGCCGCTCCCAACTCCGCCGGCGCACCCCTGCTGGGGACGTCGATTGATCGCCTGACGAAAAAGTCAGAGCTGGTCTTCGCCTTGGGCGTAGTCGGGATTCTGGCGGTGCTCGTACTACCGGTGCCGGGGCCGATCCTCTCGACGCTGATCGCCTTCAACCTCGCGATGTCGCTGGTCATTCTCCTGGTGTGCATCTACGCCAAGGAGGCCCTCGAGTTCGGCGCCTTCCCGAGTCTGCTGCTGATCACCACCATGCTCCGTCTGGGCTTGAACGTGGCTTCCACGCGCCTGATCCTACTTACCGGTTCCGGCGGGGGCGTCATCGAGACCTTCGGGCAGTTCGTGGTCGGCGGCAATTTCGTGGTCGGCGTGGTGATCTTCCTGATCCTGCTGATCATCCAGCTGGTGGTCATCACCAAGGGCTCGGGGCGCATCAGCGAGGTCGCCGCGCGCTTCGTCCTCGATGCCATGCCCGGCAAGCAGATGGCCATCGATGCCGATCTCAACGCCGGCCTGATCAGTGAAAAGGATGCTCGCGCCCGTCGCGAGAAGATCTCCCAGGAGGCGGAATTCTACGGTGCCATGGACGGTGCCGGCAAGTTCGTCAAAGGCGATGCGATCGCTGGCCTGATCATCACCGTCATCAATATCGTCGCCGGTTTCATCATCGGCATGACGATGATGAATATGAGCGCCGGCGACGCGCTGGCGCACTTCACCCTGCTCACCATCGGCGATGGCCTGGTGAGCCAGATCCCTTCGTTGTTCATCACCATCGGCGCCGGCCTGCTGGTGACCAAGAGCAAGAGCAGCAACACCGTCGGTACCGAACTCGCCACTGAGATCTTCCTCAAGCCCAAGGCGCTCTACGTCGCTGGACTCATGACCCTGCTCATCGGCATCGTCCCCGGCATGCCCTTGCTGCCGTTCGCGATCTTCGGCGGGCTGCTGATGTTCCTCGCCTCGCAGCTGAAGAACATCGACACCGAAGTGGCCTCGGTGAAGGCCCAGCAGGACAAGGCCACCGAAGCCAAGCCGGAGGAGAAACCCGAGGATCTCATCGGCACCGATCGCCTCGGCGTCGAGATCGGCTACCGTCTGATTCCCCTGGTCGACAAGGATCGTGGCGGCTCGCTGCTCGATCGCATCACCGCTTTGCGCAAGCAGGTCGCCCGCGACAGCGGCGTGCTGGTGCCGCCGATCCGCATCAAGGACAACATCCAGCTGCCGCCGGATGCCTACCGCATCCAGCTCGGCGGCCAGGTCATCGCCTCCGGCGAGCTGCATTCCGATCGCCTGCTGGCCATCGACGGTGGCGGCGTAGCCCTGCCCATCCCCGGTCAGGCCACCAAAGAGCCGGCCTTCGGTCTCGATGCGGTGTGGATCGAAGTCGGTCGTCGCAGCGAAGCCGAAGGTCTCGGCTACACTGTCACCGATCCCTCATCGGTGTTCATCACCCATCTCACCCAGGTGCTCAAGTCCAACGCCTCGGCGGTGCTCAATCGCGAGGACGTGCAGGCAATGCTCACTGCGCTCAAGAAGGAAGCCCCGGTGCTGGTCAAGGATATCGAGAGCAATGCCAAGATCGGTGCGGTGCAGAAGGTGCTCGGCCATCTGCTCGATGAAAAGGTCCCGGTCACCAATCTCGAGAAGATCCTTGAAGCCATCGCCGATGCCCCCGCCGCCGATCCGGCGCTGCTCGCCGAGCAGGCACGCACGCGCATCGGCCGGGCGGTGGTCGCCCCGTACCTCGATGCCCAGGGCCGCTTGATGGCGGTGATCCTCGAACCCGCCACCGAAGGCCGGCTGTCGCAGGCGATGATGGCCGCGCAACACGGCGGTCAGCTGGCCATCGCTCCCGGGGAAGCTGGCGCTCTCGTCGATCAACTCGGCAAGGCCCTGCAGGAAGCCCAGGCGCAAGGCGCCGAACCGGTGCTGCTGACCACCGGCGCCCTGCGCCGCAGCCTGCGCCAGATCAGTGGCCGGTTCTACCCTGACCTGCCGGTGATCAGCTACACCGAGCTGCCCACCGGCGTGCCGGTGGAAGTCGTCGGCACCATCGCCCTCGCCGCCAAATCATGAACTTCGTTGAACTCGTCATCATCTTGGTGGAAATCCTATGATCGTTCGCAGTTATTCCGGTCGCACCATGGCGGAAGCCTTGGCCAAGGTCCGCGGCGACCTCGGCGAGAACGCGTTGATCATCGAGACCCGCACCGTGCGCGAAGCCGGGCTGCTCGGGCGGACGGCGGGCATCGAAGTGGTCGCGGCCCGCGATGACGCGGCCGTCGACCAGCCGGCTGCGCCCAGCCGCAGCGAGCGCAACGCCGCCATCCAAGCCTGGCGCACGCCGGAGCTGTCGCCGCTCGAAACCCAGGCCTCGGGTCTGGCGCGGGCGCAGATCGCTACCGCCCCAGCGGCGCCGGCGGCCCCGCGAACGGCCGAGACCCCTGCCATCGAAGACGAGCTGGCGGCGATACGCCGGCAACTGGCGCGTCTCGCCGCTGGCCACGGAACGCCCGTGGGTCATCTCGGCGAAGACTTCGCGCAGCACCTCGAAGACGTCGAGCTGCCAGCCGAGCATATCGCCGAACTCGATGCCGCCTGCCACAAGGCCGGCGCCCGCCTGGATCCCGCCAAGCGCGCGGAATTCGCCGCCCTGCTGCTGGCCAAGGGCCTGCCGCACGTCGCCGCGCTCGAGTGGTCGACCTGCCGCCGGCTGATGGTGGTCGGCGCCACCGGAGTCGGCAAGACTACGACCTTGGCTAAGCTCGCCGGCGACCTGGTGCTCAACCAGCACAAGCGCGTGGCGTTGATCACCATCGACACCTATCGCGTCGGCGCCCATGACCAGCTCAAGGCCTATGCCGATCTGCTCGATGTGCCTTTGGAAGTAGCGACGACACCGGCGCAGCTGGGCCGCTTGCTCGAACGCTACGCGCACTTCGACCACGTGCTCATCGATACTGCCGGCCGCAGTCCGGCGGATACGCCACGGGTCCACGAGCTCAAGGGTTTCTGCCGTGCGGCCCCGGGCATCTCGGTGATGCTGGCGGCGGCGGCGACCTCCGGGCGCGCCGAATTCGCGGCCGTGGTCGAGCGCTTCTCGATCCTGCCCCTCGAACACGTGGTGGTCACCAAGCTCGATGAATGCGTCGCCCTCGGACGTCTCTATGGCAGCCTGCGGCGCCATCGCCTGCCGCTGCGCTTCGTCACCACCGGCCAGGAAGTGCCGCACGATATCCGTCCGGCCTCGGCGGAATTCCTGGCGCGCCAGGTGGTCCTGGTCCCTGAACTTGTCTGATGCGGTCCGTGCACGCCACCAACCCGTTCATGACCGCGCTGAAAAATCCCTCTTGGCAACCGCTTTGTAGGGTAGACTGAGGTATGGCTGCAGGCGACCAGGCGCAGGGATTGCGCACGCTTTCAACACTGAACGCGTCAACGCCGACCAACGTTGGCCTGCCCGCGATCGCCATCACCGGCGGCAAGGGCGGCGTCGGCAAGACCTGCATTGCGGTGAATCTCGCAGTTTTGCTCGCCCGTCAGGGTTTGAAGCCCTTGCTCGTCGACCTCGACCTGGGACTTGCCAATGCCGATCTGGTACTGGGTGTCAGTCCCGAGCGTTCCCTGCTCGATGTCTTCACGCGCGGCGCGGCCTTGTCGGAAGTCGTCACCAAATCGCCGCTGGGACTCGATTTCGTTCCCGCGGCCAGCGGTCATGAGGAGCTCTCGGCGGTTAGCCAGGAACAGCTTCACGGCCTCTTCGCAGGACTGACGATACTCTCGCGGGCTTACGATGTTGTGGTCCTCGATACCCCCGCCGGCATCGGTCGCGAGGTGATGACCGCCTTGCGTTCGAGCCGCCTGGTGGCGGTGGTGGTCACTTCCGACCCGACCTCGATGACTGACGCCTACGCCCTGATCAAGGTCCTCGAAGGCCAATGCCCGGGCAAGGATATCCGCGTCATCGTCAATAACACCGCCTCGCAAGATGAGGCGCAGAGCGTCTTCAACCGCTTGGCAGCGGTGGCGCGCAAGCACCTCGGACGCGAGCTCGCGTGGTTGGGCGAATGTCCGCGCGATGCCCAGGTCGCCGAAGCGGTGCGCCGCCGGCGCCCATTTGCCGCCACCCACGTCGAGTCCCCGGCGCTGATCGCCTTGACCGCCATCGCCCGCCGACTGCGCATCGAATTCGCCCGCAAAAAAGGCTAGGAGCCTATCGGCGATCGGCTTGGTCGGTGAGCGCTGAAGCCGATTAGGATTCGAGCACCGCACGCACCGTGCGCAGTAGTTTTTCGCCCTTGAAGGGCTTTTGCAGGAATGGCTGGCGAGTGGTGCCGAGACTCCGGTCGCGTTCGGGATAGCCGGACATGAAGATCACCCGCAAGCCGGGATTGATGGCATGTATCGCGTCGCGCAGTTCGTGGCCATCCATGCGCGGCATGACCATGTCGGTGACCATGACATGGATGCGCCCCCCGTACTGCTTGGCGAGACCCAACGCGACATCGGGATTCTCGGCGGCGAGCACAGTGTACCCGGCGGCGCATAGGACCTGTTCGAGCAGGGTGCGGACCTCGTCCTGATCCTCGACCAAGAGGACGGTCTCCGAGCCGCTGAGCGTGCGCTGCCAAGCGCCGCTGGGTGACTTGGGGATCGCCGGTTCGCCGGCATACGGCAGGTAGATGCGGAAGGTCGTGCCCTTGGTGGGAGCGCTGTCGATCTCGATGAAGCCGCCGCTCTGCTGGATGATGCCATACACCGTCGCCAAGCCGAGACCGGCGCCCTTGCGTTCGCTGATGGTTCCCTTGGTGCTGTAGAAGGGCTCGAAGATGTGTGCGCGCATGCTTGCTTCCAGGCCCTGGCCATTGTTGGCGACGGACAGGCAGGCATAGGTGCCGGGGACCAGCGGGGTGCCGTTGCCGGGCGAGAAATGCAGGTGCGGCGCGAGCATGCGTTCGTCGACCTTGACTGCGGCGGTAGCGATCACGGTACGCGCCGCGGGCCCGGTACGGCCGTTGAGGATCGCGTCGCGGGCATTGGCGACGAGGTTCATCACCACCTGCTCGAGTTGCGCGGGATCGACGCGGACGGCGCAGAGTTCTTGATCAAGGCGGATCTCGAGGGCGATCTCCTCGCCGATCATGCGTGAGACCAGGCTCTCCATATCGCGCACCACGTGGTTCAGATCGACGACCTGAGGGGTGAGCGATTGGCGCTTGCTGAAGGCCAGCAACTGACTGGTCAGACCGGCGGCGCGTTGACCGGAGCGGTAGATCTCCTGGGCATAGGTCATCAGCCGGTCACCGTGCGGCAGATGCATGCGCAGCAATTCTGCGTAGCCGAGGATCGCCGTCAGCAGATTGTTGAAGTCGTGGGCGACGCCGCCGGCCAAGCGTCCGATGGCCTCCATGCGCAGGGCTTGATGGCGATGGTCATCGACGAGGGACTGCTCGGCATCGCTGATCTGCGCCGGGACCGGCGGAGCGTGCCGATGGGCTACGGTCAGCGCGTGCTTGCTGGCCAGAACCCGCACCAATTGCTGCAACTCGAAAGGCGGGCACGGGGTGCGCAACAACAGCACGCGGTCTTCGCGGGCCAGGCGGGTGAGAGACGAGGTCCGGTGCTCATCGTCAGTCGCAACGCAGAGGACCACCTGCAGGTGGCTATCGGCGGCGAGCAGTGTTTCGGCGGTGGCCGCGCCATCGGGGCCGCGGGGTAGGCGCAGCGCGACGAATGCGATGGTGAAGGCGGGCGCCGCTGAGCGCACCTGATCAGCCGCCGACATGCCATCGGCAGCGATCGCAAAACCGTCAGCGGCAGTCAGCGCGGCAAGTTCGCGCCGGAACCGATCTTGAACGTTACCTTCGGCGTCGACTACCAAAACCCGTAACAATGGCGGCACAGGAAGTGGAGTACGGTACATAATCGTGATTTAATGGCAGTTGCTGGTTCGAGTAGACGTGCAGTTGAGCAAATGGTCATGATGCAGGCCAACGCCGGCAAGCATCCCCTAACAGTTTAATATAAAAGCGGATCCTGACAAGCTGTAAAAATTACCGCAAACATACCGCTATTTCAATACCTCCCGCACTACCGCCCTCGCCAAAGATGGCAGTCATCGTTCCCTGTGGGAGGAGTGACAGTTCCACTGTCGATCTTTTTCGCTGCTACCTGCGCGAAGGGATTGGTGGTATCGTGCGGCCCGCTAGGGTGGGTGCCGATGAGCAAGATACGGATCCTCAACGGCCCATTACGTGGACGTGAAAAATCACTCGCGGACAAGCCGCTGACCATCGGTCGCGATGCCGAGGCGGGGATCCAGATCCTCGATCGTTCGGCGAGCCGACTGAATTGTGAGATCTTCCCGGTGGGCGGGATGTGGTTCGTTCGTGATCTCGATTCCAAGAACGGGACCTACATCAACGATGAGCGGCTGAAGGACGAAGAACTGCTGCGCGTCGGCGACGTGATCAAGATCGGCGCTACCGAGCTGGTCTATGAAGGCGGCAAGGCCATTACCGATGACGATAGTTCGAATCGGGTGGCCTATAACGACGACCCGGACATGTTGTCCAACACCCTCGAATTCCGCCTCGATGAGCTTTCAGACATCTCCGAGCCGGCGGATCAGGGCCCTGGCAAGGACAACGTCAAAAGCTTGCGCATCCTCTACCAGATCGGGCGCATCGTCAGCGAACAGGCTGACCTCCCCGACCGTGAAGCGCGCGTACTCGACTGCCTGATCGCGAGCATGCCCGCCGAATGCGCACTGATTTTCCGTCGTGACGCCGCCAGTGGAAAACTGATGCCATCGGTGGTGCGGACCTCGGCGCCCAACGTGCAGCCGGTGATCAGCCGCTCGATCATCAAGAAGACCTTTACCGAGAACAAAGCCCTGCACTCGGCGAACGCCCAGGACGACGATCGTTTCTCGCGCAACCAGAGCATCGTCATCAAGGGCATCCGCTCGGTGATCTGCGTACCGTTGTCCGTAGTCGGCAAGGTCATTGGTGTCGTCTACCTCAGTCGTGGCGCAGCCATGCCCGGCAGCTCGGGGATGGGCCACCAACCGGCCTTCGATCAGATGGACCTCGAACTGGTGAGCGCCTGCGCTATCCAGGTCGGTCTCGCGCAGG
>JBILBP010000189.1:0-5592 GCA_044353645.1 Planctomycetota bacterium
GGCCAGCGGCCAGGGGCCAGCGGCCAGGGGCCAGCGGCCAGGGGCCAGCGGCCAGGGGCCAGCGGCCAGGGGCCAGCGGCCAGGGGCCAGCGGCCAGGGGCCAGGGGCCAGCGGCCAGCGGCCAGGGACCAGCGGCCAGCGGCCAGCGGCCAGCGGCCAGCGGCCAGGGGCCAGCGGCCAGGGGCCAGCGGCCAGCCACCAGCCACCAGCTTAGGAATCTCTCGTAGCGCGAAGTAATTATGGCACTCGAAGCTCCTGGGAGCGCCTGACACCAGCCCTGCCTTGCGGGTTCGAGCTGCAAATTTGTACCTACATTTTCAAGGAGTATGCAGATTAGGCCGGGCTGGTGCCCAGCGCTCTCAGGGGCGAGCTTCGCTCATCGGAGAATGGCTGAAAGCTGAAAGCTGACAACGCCGGGCTTGGCGGGCTTTCCTAGACTTGATACCCGTTATCAGGCTCATTCAGCTGCTGGCGTTTGCCACCACCCGTGACCGCCTGCAGCCAGCCGTCCACCATGCGCGCCTGAATCATGGTTCCCGGTGGGGCATCGGCGAGGGTCCGCACCAACCTGCCTTCGGCGGTGCGGACGACGCTGTAGCCGCGGGCGATCACCGCCAAGGGCGACAAAGCTTCGAGGTGGCCAGCATCCCGCGCCAGGCGTTCGTGGAGACGTGCGACGCGTTCGTTGGCCAGGCGGACCAAGGACTGCGCGCCGTGGGCCAGACGTTCACGGGCGCGCTCGACGCGTACCGCCGGTGCCGGCAGCCGGGCCTGCAGCAGCGCCACCGCCTGCCGACGCTCTGCCACGGCCGCCTCCGCCCCCTCGTGCAGGCGCGCTACCAGCTCATCGAGGCGCTGGCGACGCTGATCGAGCTGATAACCGGGCAGGGCGAGGGCGCGATGACGGGTAAGGGCCAACAGGCGGGTCTGTAATTCGGCGATCCGCTGCGTCATCAGCCGGTGCAGATCCGCTCGGCAATCAGCGAGCTGTTCGCGCAGGTCGGCAACTACCGGCACCACCAGCTCGCCGGCGGCGGTAGGCGTCTTGGCGCGGACATCAGCAGCGAAATCCGCCAAGGTGGTGTCGGTCTCGTGACCAACGGCGGAGATTACCGGCAACCGGCTGGCGACCAGGGCCCGCACTACGGCTTCTTCGTTGAAGGCCCAGAGATCCTCGAGCGAGCCGCCACCGCGACCGCAGATGATCACGTCGACCTCGGGGTGACGCTGCAAACGCTGCACGGCGCTGACGATGCTCGCCACCGCCCCGGCCCCCTGGACCAAGCACGGCGCATGGACGATGTGCATGCCCGGAAAGCGCGCACGGATCGAGTGCATGATGTCGGCGAGCGCCGCCGAACCGGCCGCCGTCGCCACGCCCACCGCCCGCGGCAGGACCGGCAGCGGACGTTTGCGCTCTTCCGCGAAGAGGCCCTCGGCGAGCAGACGGGCCTTCAACTGGGCAAAACGGGCCGCCAGATCGCCGGCGCCGATGGCTTCGATGCGGCTGGCAGTGAGTTGATACTGACCGCGTGGGCCATAGACGCTGAGAACACCGCGCACCACCACCTGCGCCCCTTCCTTGGGCAAGGGACTGGCGCGGACCACCGTACTACGCCACATGACGAGGCTGATGAGCGCCTCGGAATCCTTCAAAGTCGCATAGAAATGCCCACTGGGTGCGACTTTCGCCAACGACAGCTCGCCCGCCACCAGGACCGTGCCGAGGTCGCCCAAAGCCCCGGCGATGTGCTGGGTCAAGGCGGAGACGCTGAGCGGCTGGGTATCGGACATGGAAGGATCTTCAGCGCCCGCGCCACATTTCCATTCCCCGAGGCCATCCCGGCCCACATTATTTCCCCCCATGACTGAAACTTCAGAGCCGACCACGACCTTTGCCGAACTTGGCCTCCCGCCAAGCTTGGTTGCCGCGCTGGCTGCGCGCGGAATTACCGTGCCCACCCCCGTCCAGGCCTCAGTGATCCCACTGGCCATGACCGGTGGCGATCTCCTCGCGCAAGCGCGTACCGGCTCGGGCAAGACCCTCGCCTTCCTCCTGCCCCTCGCCGCGCGCCTCGCCGCTGGTGAGATCTCCCGGGTATGGATCGTTTGTCCGACCCGCGAACTGGCGCAGCAGGCCGCCCGCGAAGCCGAGACCATTCTCGGCGCCGGCAAGACCGCCGTGCTCGTCGGCGGCGTGCCTGCCTATCCGCAGGTCCGCGACCTGCGCCGGGGCGTACCCTTCGTCATCGGCACCCCCGGGCGCATGTGCGACCACCTCGCCCAAGGCAACCTCAAGCCCGACGCCGAGATCGTCATCCTCGACGAAGCCGACCAGATGATGGATATGGGCTTCAGCGAAGACATGGATCGCCTGGTCAAGGATCTCGGCGAATCGGTCGCCCGCTGGCTGTTCAGCGCCACCTTCCCCCGTCATCTGCAGATGGCCGTCGACCGCTGGCTGGACAAGCCGCGCGAGATCCGCCTCGACACCAAGGCCGGTGCCAGCCACGTGCCGCAGAAGTTCGTGATCGTCAGGCGCGGTGACGAAGTGCCGGCCCTGGCGCGTCTGCTGCACATCCTCGAACCAACCCGCGCCCTGGTCTTTGTGCGCACCCGCGAAGACGTTGAGCGTATCGTGCGCGCCGTCGCCGCCGAAGGCATGGAAGCCGGCGGCATCAGCGGCGAATTGCAGCAGGATGCACGTGAGCGCGTACTCGAGCGCTTCCGCTCGGGTAAGCTGGCGGTGCTGGTCGGAACCGACGTCGCCGCCCGCGGCATCGACGTGCCCGGCGTCAGCCACGTCTTCAACTTCGGCCTGCCGATGAGCGCCGAGGCCTACACCCATCGTGTCGGTCGTACTGCCCGCGCCGGTGCCGATGGCGAAGCCTGGACGCTCATGGGGCCGGCCGATCGCGCCAAGTTCCAACGCATGGTCTTCACCGCCAAGTGCAAACCTGAAGAAGTACCGTTGCCGACCGCCGCCACCATCGTCGAAGCCAAGCGCGAGCGCCTGGCCAAGCGGGTCCAGGATTCGCTCGGCGAAAAGCTCGCCCTGCCGGCGTCGTTCAAGCCGCTCATCGCCGAGTTCAGCGCCGAAGCGGTGCTCGCGGCGTTGATCCATCGCATCGTCCCCGATGCGATGGTCGAGAAGCACGTCGCCGCCCCGGCCCGGGCCGCCCGCCCGAGCAGCGCCGAGGGCAGCAGCTATCAACGCAGCGAGCCACGGGCCGCGAGTGGCGATCAACTGCCGCGCACCAACGCCACCGGCGTAGTGCCGATGTTCATCGGCATCGGCAGCGATGATGACATCGCCGCTGGCACGCTGATGGCCTTGTTGTGCCACCAACGCGGACTCACCGGTGACGACATCGGCAAGATCCGCATGTTCGCCCGTCACAGCCTAGTCTCGATCGCCGCCTCGGTCGCCGATCGCGTGCTCAATCACCCCCTGCATCACCGCGGCCGTCCGGTACCGGTACGCGTCGACCGCATGGGCGAGAGCGGCCAGCAGAACAGCGGCGGATATGCCGGCGGCGGCGCGAGTGGAGGCGACAACCGCCCCGCCAAGCGCTACGTGCGACGCGATAGCTGACCGCGTCGCAGCCGCGGCCGCATACAACGTGCGAAAGAAGGAGGCTGGTCCACGCTCAGCAGCCCCCTTCTTTGGCTTAAGGATCTACAGACCGGTCGCGAAAATATATTGCTTTTCCCAACGGCAATGGGCCACACCACCTTTAGTCGCGCACCTTTAGCCGCACCTTTAGCCGCACCTTTAGTCGTGAAACCGGGGGGAAGATCACCATGCCACTGGGCATGCCGTGTGCAGCCACTCACAAGAACAGGGACGGCTTCGGCGGAGGGAAGCGGTCAGCACCTATTCTGTCAGCGTCTTCGCCTGGATGGCGTAGAAACCCTCTGAGTGCTTCTTGAGGAACGCTTCAACCATCTTGGCGTAGCGCGGATCTTTGCGACCGGCAGGCGGGACGGCGAGCAGCTTCTGGTACTTCTTGCCGATCTCATAGCCGGGGTCCTTCTTGAGGTTTCCTGCTCGCTCCTGGTACGCTTTGGCATCGTCGGAACCCTTGTACGCCTCCGCCAGGGCATCGGCAAGTTGCCACGCCCCGTACACGTCCCCGTCAGTGGCGAGCTTGTCGAGAGCTGTGTCCTGCTCGGTCTTCCATGCCGCAATGTGATCGTTACTCGTCTTGGCGGCGTCAGAAGTGAGCTTCGCCAACGACTTCACCGCACTGCCGACCTTGCCGGCACTGGCCTGCTGTTCGAGAGCGGCGACCTTGCTATCGGGAGACGGCTTGAGGAAGCGCGGCACCGGCGGCCATGAGGGTTTGACCCTGGTCAGCAGATCGGTGATCGTCTTCTCCTGGAGATCCCCGGGGTGACCGCGCCAGGCGATCTTGCCGTCGGGGTCGAGGACGAAGACATGCGGGATGCCCTTCACGCCCCAGGACTTGCCGATCTCATCGCCGATGGTGATGAGGTATGGGATAGGGGCACTCTTGACAAACTCCTCAAGCCCCTGGCTACTCTCATCGGTGTGGCCGATGACCACGAGGCCCTGGCTGGCGTACTTCTCGTGCAGTTCGCGGACGTGCGGGATGGCCGCCTTGCATGGTCCGCACCAGGTGGCCCAGAAGTCGATCAGCACGACCTTGCCGAGGAAGGATTCAAGCTTGACCGGGCCCTTGCCAGCGGGGCTGTTGATCGTGCGCTTCACAACGAGGTCGGGCGGGAAGCTACCGACGGCGGCCTCTCCGGCAGCGAGGGCGAAGGCGAGACAGATCAAGATCAGCGGACGCATGGCGAACCCCGGTTGGATGGAACCATTTCTTAGCTGGGTCGAGCAAGTCGAGCAACTGACAAGCACTCAATCCATTAATATGTACGCAGTCCGTGCAAAACGTGAGATACCGGTTGTAACGCCGCAGATGCCCGGCTCTCGCCGTTTTTAGGCGAGGCGGTGGGCGCGGCGGAGGGCCCAGTCGAGGGCGAAGAGGGATATGAGGACGATCAGCGCCCACCACGTATCCCACAGCCCATGTACCGCCGTGTGCTGTTCGGCATGACGCAGATCCTTGGGCAGATGCGCCAGCACATCGGCGACATCATCATGGATGGTCACCATTCCACCGGCGGCAGCTGACCAGGCCTCAAGCGCCGGGCGATCAGCCCGCAGATCCCTGCGCTCGGCGCCCGAAGCGACCACCAGCAGATCGCTGGTCTCGACGGTCTTCAGATCCGGGCCGGCGGCGAGTTCGACATCCCAGGTGCCCGTCAGCGGAGCCGCCAGACGCGCCGAAAAACCGTCGCCATCGCGGACCAGGGGCACCATCAATTCACGTCGCGCGGGAGTGCGGTCAGGACGCTCGCTGGAGGTCACCGCCGCGCCAGTGGGTACTAGGCGGGCCACCACTTGATCGGGAACATCCGCATCCGGGCGCAGTGGCGATAACGACACCGTCAACGGTTCGCCGGGAGCGGTGCGCCGGGGATTGGCCGCCAGCCGCCAACTGCGCCGATCGCCGCGATGGTTGGCAGCGGCGAAGCGCAGCAGCTGGCTGTGGAAACGATGCA
>JBILBP010000190.1:0-5570 GCA_044353645.1 Planctomycetota bacterium
GCTCGTGGCTTCACCTGCGAAAGCCAACCCATGAAGCCGTCGGGTAAGCCGGATGCGGGAAATCTGCCAGTCCGGTTTGACGAGGGGGATGGTGACGGCGAGGGCCGCACCATCTCTACTCTACGTCGCTGGTCGCTGGTCCCTGGTCCCTGGTCCCTGGTCCCTGGTCGCTGGTCCCTGGTCCCTGGTCCCTGGTCCCTGGTCCCTGGCCCCTGGTCCCTGGTCCCTGGTCCCTGGTCGCTGGTCCCTGGTCCCTGGTCGCTGGTCGCTGGTCCGCATTTGTACCGTTGCCACCTTGTCCGCTGATACCTGGGTCCAGGCTACGTCGCCATGAATGATCTATTGCTGATCGCCGTCGGCGGTGCCGTCGGCAGTGTCGGACGTTACCTCCTGGCGACCACCATCGATGCCCGGCTCGCGACGTGGTGGACCGCCTTCCCGTGGGGCACGCTGCTGGTGAATGTCCTCGGCTGCGCGCTCATCGGTGCGGTCGCCGCCGTCAGCGAACGCAGCTGGGTGAAGCCCCTGGTGATGATCGGGATCCTCGGCGGATTCACGACCTTCTCCTCATTCGGCCTGCAGACCCTGCTCCTGCTGCAGCAAGGCCAGACCGCTAAGGCCCTGGCCTACGTCGGCCTGTCGCTCATTCTGTGCTTGGCGGCGGTCTGGGCCGGCCAGTCCCTGATGGCACGTTCGTGGGCCTTTTGAGTCGCGGTCGTCGCCGCGGTAAGGTCGCGGAAAAGTCGCGGAAAAGTCGCGGAAAAGTCGCGAGTAACGCAAGGGGATCTGCCGACAAAGGAGGGTAGATGACCGATGTCCGCGCCCTCATGACCGTTTCGCCGTACTGGTGTCCGAGCATCAGGCCTGGTTGCGCGCCTATGTGCGTACCCTGGTTGTGGCCAGCGAAGCCGTTGACGATGTCGCGTAAGAGACCTTCCTGGTCGCCTATCGACGTTACTCCGAATACGATCGCGAGCGGCCCTTCGCGGCGTGGCTGAAAGGCATCGCCAAATTGCTGGCCGCCAATGAGCGCCGCCGTCATTAGCGTCGTGATCGACGGATCGAACCGGTCCTGGCCGAGGCCCTGGCGGCGATCGACGAGCCCGGCGATGAGATCGCGGCTGCGGTCGATCATCTGCGTGGCGGTCTTGATCTGTTGCCGCAACGCTCGCGAGAACTGCTGCGTCTGCGCTATGAAGAGGAGCTCGATGCCACGGCCCTCGGTACCAAGCTCGGGCGCGACGGCAATGCGGTGCGCCAAGCTTTGTTCCGGGTTCGCGAGCGGGTGCGCCGCTGCGTCGAAGATCGTTTGGGCGGGAGCCCGGCGCGAGCGCGGTAGCACAATTGACGGATGCTGATTTGATCGGTCGTCTGATCGATGGTCCGGCGGATGCCGCATGCCAGCACGAGCTGGTGCGACGGATCATGGCAGATCGCGAGCTCGCAACCTTTGCCGCAGGCGGTGGATGGCCGAAGCACCCTTGCTGCAGATGGGGAGCAAAGCTCGGTTGCCCGAGGCCGCCCTCGGTGACGGCGATGCTTATGCGGTGTTATGTGCTGCCGCCGGTGGGCAGGCGCATTCACCGACGACTTTGGCGCGGGGTGCCTGGGTGTACGTACGATGGCGTGCCCCGGGTCCGCCGACATCGGTACCTGGCGCATCACCATCGATGCCGCTCATTCCGCCAGCGCCAGTGGTCCGCTCGGCACCTATCGCATCGCCGCCGACGGCCACGAGAGCTGGAGCCGCACGCCATGATCTCCGAACTGATGCAGACGATCGCCAGCACCGCTCAGCAAGGTCTGCCCTTGCCGCCGGCACTGCGCGACCTGGGGACGCCCTTGGCACTCACGCTGGCGACGCGTCTGGAAGCGGGGTCGCCGGCGCCTATGGTGGTCGGTGATGGCGCCGGGCTATCTCGCCGGCGGCTGCCTGCTGCTGGCCGCCGCCGTGCCCCTGGTCGATAGCTGGGGCACGATCCTTGGCGGCATGGGCGACAGCTTGTGAGGATTTCCGCTGCGCGGCTCGTACCTCTTACCCGTCGCTGCTCTTACCCGTCGCTGCTCTTACCCGTCGCTGCTCTTACCCGTCGCTGCTCTTACCCGTCGCTGCTCTTACCCGTCGCTACGCTGCTTGGCCCCGGTGCGTTTCTCGACGGCGGTGATGATGCGCGTGGTGACGTGGACGAGGTCTTTTTCCTCGAGCGTGCGGTCAGGGGCTTGCAGGGCGACGCGCAGGCTCACGGCCTTCTCGCTCTCGGCGTAGGGCTTTCCGCGATAGATGGTGATCAGTTCGATGCCCTGGCACAGTTCGCCGGCGGCGTTGCGGCTGGCGCTGACGAGGTCGCCGTAGGGCAGGGCTTCCGGACAGATCCAGGTGAACTCACGCTCGACCAGCTGGAAGCGGCTGGGCGGCACATGAGCGATGGGCTTGAGGTGACCCTGGACGCTGATCAACGGCTCAAGGCTGATGCTGAACCAGCCGATGCGCTCGTTGCTGCCGGTGAGTGCGCGGACGCTCGCGGGGATTTCGCCGGCGACGCCGACGTGCTGCTTGCCGACATAGAGGTCGAGCGCGCGTCCGGCTTGCAGTTCCGCATGCGGCGCGCTGCGCACGGCGAAATTGGGAGTGAAGCCCAGGCCGCGTAGCAAGGCCAGGGCAGCATCACGGGCGGCGAAGGCCGGGGCCTCATCGCCGGCCGTGGCGCAGGCGCCAGCGACGGTCACGGTTTCGTCGATGGTCTCGCCGACGCCGATGCCCGTGCCGTAGCGCTTGCCGACCTCGTACACCGCCACCGCCGGAAGGTGCTTGCGGTTGCGGATCACGGCTTCTGCAAGCCCGGGCAGCAGGCTCTGCCGCAGCAGGGTCTGTTCGCTGGACATGGGATGGGCGATGCGGATCAGGGTTGCCGCATCCCAGGCCAAGGCGCTGGCCCAGGCTTCCGAGCTGAAGGCGTAGCAGCTGACCTCGTCCCAGCCATGCGCTGAGAGCACCACGCGGGCACGGTGTTCGGCCTGGCGCAGGAGGTTGATCACCGGCGCGGCGGCGGGCAGCCGCGGGACTTCTGGCACGAGGTGCTGGTAGCCGTAGTGGCGGGCGATCTCCTCGACTAGATCAGCCGGGCCGTGGATGTCCTTGGCGCGCCACCAGGGGGCCTGCGTCTGGTCGCCCTTGAGCTCGAAGCCGAGGCCGCTGAGCAGCTGGCGCTGGCGCTCGACCGGCACTTCCAGCCCGGTGAGGCGCTTGACCCGCGTCGGGTCGAGGGTGATCGGGCGCGGCTCAGCGGCGAGCCGGCCGGCGGCAAAACGTTCGCTGACGCGGCAGCCCGGGCACAGCTCCTGAAGCAGTTCGAGGGCGCGATTGAGGGCGGCGGCAGCGATCTCCAGCGGCTGGCCTTTTTCAAAGCGCAGCGAGCTGTCGGTGGCGATGCCGGTGCGGATACGCGTGCGGCGGATGCGCTCGGCTTTGAAGACCGCGGCTTCGAGGACGATGCTGGTAGTGTCGGCGCGGACCAGGGAATTGACGCCCCCCATGATGCCGGCCAGGGCCACCGGTTTGCTGGCGTCGCAGATCAGCAGATCGCCGGCGCTCAGCTGATGGGCCTTGCCGTCGAGGGTGCTGAAGGCCTCACCGGCGACGGCGCTGCGTACGGTGATGGCGCTGCCATCCAGGCTGCGGCGGTCGAAGGCATGCATCGGTGCGCCGAGTTCGAGCATCACGTAATTGGTGACATCGACGAGCAGGCCGAGCGGGCGGATCTTGCAGGCCTCGAGCGCGGCGCGCAGCCAGGCTGGACTTTCATCATTGCGCACGCCGTCGACCAGCGCTCCGCAGTAGGTCGTGCAGCCGTCGTCGGCGATGGTCGCCGACCAGGCGCCGGGGGTGGTGGTCCACGCCGTCGAAGGGGTGCGCGGGGTCGGCAGATCGAGGGTGGCGGCGATTTCGCGCGCCCAGCCCAATTGGCCCCAGAGGTCGGGGCGATTGGTGAGTGCGTGGTTCTCGATCACGAACACCGCGTCACCGATCTTGAGGGCCTGCTGCAAAGGCGTACCGGCAACCAACGCATCATCTAAGATCATGATTCCGTCATGGCTGACGCCGAGACCGATCTCGTCCTCGGCGCAGATCATGCCCTCGCTAGGTTCGCCACGGAGCTTGGCGGCCTTGATGGTGAATTCCTTGCCATCGGCACTGAGCTTGGTGCCGACGGTGGCGACCGCGACGGTCTGCCCGGCGGCGACATTAGGGGCGCCGCAAACGATGGGTACGACGCGGTTGTTGCCGAGATCGACGGTGGTGCAGCGCAGTTTATCGGCGTTGGGGTGCTGGACGCAGGTCAAGACCTTGCCGACGACGATGCCATCGAGCTGCGGGCCGCTGGTCTCGATCTCATTTTCGATCTCGGCGACCCGCGTCGAGAGCCGCGCCTGGAGCTCCCCAGGGGCGATATCCAAAGCCTCGCGGCCGAGCAGACGGGTGATCCAAGAGAGACTGACGCGCATGAGGGCTCCGGTGACGGGGAAAGATGGTAGGGGTCGATGGCGGATGGCTATATGCGGTTGGGGGCGGGTCGGGGTCATGGGCCAGGGAACCAGGGATCAGCGACCAGGGGCAAGCGACCAGTGACCAGTGACCAGGGACCAGGGACCAGTGACCAGGGACCAGGGACCAGCGACCAGGGACCAGGGACCAGCGACCAGGGACCAGGGACGCATCCACCCGCATCTAGTGCTATGCAAATGCTAGTTCAGAAGCGCGAGTTCCCTCCCGTATTGTATTATTTGGACGCTGGACGCTGGTCCGTGGTCCGTGGTCCGTGGTCCGTGGTCCGTGGTCCCTGGCTCCCGATCCTGTTTACAGCCCGCGTGGCCGAAAATCACACCTGCTGGCCAATCCCCGTTCGCCATCTATGGTGTCGCCCCGTGGCCGATCCCGTCCTTACCGCTTCCCGTTCACTGTGGTCGTCGTCGCGTTTCGCGCTCGCCGCCGAATCCTTCGCCACCGTCGACGGTGCCGTCGTGCGCCCGGTCATCCATCATCCGGGAGCGGTGGCGGTGCTCGCTCAACCCGACCCCGCTCATCTCGTCCTCGTGCGGCAGTTCCGCTATCCGGTTCGTCGTTGGACCCTGGAGATCCCCGCCGGTACACGCGTCCCCGGTGAGCCGCCGCCAGTCACCGCCGGCCGCGAATTGCGCGAAGAGGCCGGCCTCGATGCTGCCCGCCTCGTGGAGTTCATGCGCTTCTTCGCCGCCATCGGGGTTTCCGATGAGGAGGTCATCCTCTATC
Source organism: Planctomycetota bacterium (assembly GCA_044353645.1). Classification (GTDB taxonomy): domain Bacteria; phylum Planctomycetota; class UBA11346; order UBA11346; family UBA11346; genus CAIUVD01. The sequence continues at coordinate 5,288 of JBILBP010000190.1, forward strand.
GCGCCCACGGTCTGAGCGAAGTTCCCCCGGCGCCCGAGCACGGTGAACTGGTGGCGCGCGAAATCGTCGCGCTTGCGGATCTGCCCTATCTGCGTCGCCAGGGTCTGATCTGCGACGCGAAAACCCTGCTTGCCTGCGCCCTCGTCGGCATGGACCTGGAATGAACCGAAAAACCACCATCTTCCAGCGCGTCGAGCACGGCACCGGGGCCAAGGTCGTCGAGAGTTTCGGTCGTTCGGCGATGCAGCGCGCGAGCGTCGGCGGTCGGGCGGTGCTGCTCTTC
>JBILBP010000191.1:0-5565 GCA_044353645.1 Planctomycetota bacterium
TGAGGACCTCCCCCGAACCGTGACCTTCGAAAGGATTGTGCGCGAAGATCCTGTCGAGCTCTGCGATCAGCTCACCATAGGAAGCATAGCGATCGTTGGGATTCTTGGCCAGGCAGCGGCCAACGAGATCGGAGACAGCCGGTGGGCAGGTCGGCACCACCTCGCGCAGGATCGGCGCGACTTCGTTGCAGTGCTTGATGAGGATCTCGACCGGCGTCCCTTGATGAAAAGGAGGCCTACCGGCGATCAGATAGAAGAGGGTCGCCCCAACCGCGTACAGGTCGGTGTGGAAGGTCAGGTCGCGATTGCCGCGCGCCTGTTCCGGCGACATGTAAAACGGCGTGCCCAGGATCATGCCGGTCATGGTCAAGGCCTCGCCCTCATCATCGACCGTCCGGCTGAGGCCGAAGTCGACGACCTTTACTGCCCGCAGCACGCCACCAACGATATCGACAACGATATTGGCCGGCTTGATGTCACGATGAATGACATGGGAGGAGACATAGGCATAATTGAGCGCATGGGCAACGCGGCGGATGATCTCTACGGAAAGTTCCCAACCGAGCACGCCATCGCCATACAGATCGCAGGAGCGGCCATTGGCGACCTCCATGACAATGAAGATCGACGCGCCCCAATAGCCTGCCTCGTGAACTCCGACGATTCCCGGGTGGATCAATTTAGTGGTGATCGCACATTCGCGAATAATACGATCAACGAAGCTTTTTGGATGTCCCTGGGTGTTGATGAGCTTGATCGCGTAGCTTTCGGTAGACCCCGGCTTGAGGGCCATGAAAACCGAACCGTGGGCGCCCCGGCCGAGCAATTGTCCCAGACGATAGCCGTGGACCAGGTCGCCGCTGCCGGGCTCCTTTTCCAGCGGGTCCATCATCATTGTTTCATCGGTGTTCATCATTGATCCAGTGAAAAAAGTAGGACCTCGTCTCGATCATAGTGTAAGATTGTATCTCTCTAGATGACAATTTGTAACAATTGACGCGTTGAAGAGTGAGGTGATCCCTGTGAGATTCTATTAATAGCTAGATATTTAGTCTTGTTTCTGGTCAGGCACAGTCGTGAGAGCTGCGATTTTACTACAGCGTATTTCTACCACCACCAAACATCTGTTTCAATACCTGTTCTCCGAGGCTTCCGAGGTCGGCTCGGAAGGCGCGGCCGTGGCTGACCTCGGTGAGCTGGGCCACAAAGCGTTCGAGATACGGATCAGACGCGACCATGAACACCGTGAGATCGATCTTCAGACGTGGAAAGCGGGCCGCTTGTTTAAGGGTCGCGGTGACGATCTGCGGATCCAGGCCGTAGCTCGAATTGATCATCAGCTGCCGCTGACGGCCATGGCCTTGAAACAACGCCGTGGGTTTGCCGTCGGTGATCATCACCACGCGCTTGTTGGGCTGGTGCTTCTTGATGAGGATCTCAATCGCCCGGCGTAGGGCTTCGCAGGTATTGGTATGAAATGGACCGTTGCTGATTCCGGGCAGATCGGCGACCGTCACTTCCCGGACATCGTCGCCGAAGAGCAGGATATTGAGCGTGTCACGGGGAAAGCGCCGCTGGAGGAGCTCAGCATAGGCGAGGGCGACCTGCTTCGCCGGGGTGATGCGATCCTCACCATAGAGCGTCATGCTATGACTCACGTCGATGAGCATCACCGTCGCCGCTCCGGTGCTCGCGTCGCGCTCGCGGGTGACGAGGTCTTCCGACTGCAAGGCCTCGCCGCCGGCACGCAGATGATTGAGCCAGGAATCGGTGTAGGCGATGTCTTCAGAGGCATCACCCGAGCGCCACGGCCGGGCAGCGCCATTAAGATCGCCGACGGTGCCCGGCTGGGGCAGGGGGTGATCGCCAACTCCGCCCGACCTGAGCTTGCCGAAGACCTTCTCGAGTGCGCTGGTGCGCACCTGCTGACTGCCACGGGCGGTGAGTTTGCGTTCGCCGGGATTGCCGCTGATGATCTTCTGTGAGCGCAAACGCTCCTCGAAATCCTTGGCGTCGAAGCCGAGCTGCTGGCGAAACTGCTCGCTGAGCTGGTCGAACTGGGCGAAGGCCTCCTCGACGTCAGCGTTAAGAATCAGCATCAATTGCTGGAACAGCTCATCGATGCGCTGCTCGCGATTGAGGCGGTTCGCCAGCTCCCGCCAATCAAGATGGAGATAGGCGTAATCCATGATTCAGGTGCCTGGGGTCCACGTACGGCCGGCGAGAGCGGCTTCGACCTGATCGAGATGATGGTTGGCGTGCCCCGCGACGCGCGTCGCCAGGTCGCGCAGCGTCAGCCGGCCGTACTCGCTGTGGATGCCGGCGCGTTCCCACTCGGGTTCGGTGACCGCGCTCAGCAGCTCGTCCAGCGCCATGCGCTGGGCGGCGAAGAGTCCGGCGGCGATCGCCAGCGAGCGTTCAGGGTAGATCAGACGCGCCGTCCAGCGCTCGGGGTCGATCCCCCAATAGAGCGGCTTGGCATCGGCGAGCGCACGCTTCAAGCGGTCATGGAAGACGCTTTCGACGTCGACGATGTGCAGAAGCACCTGCCGCGCCGTCCATTTGCCGGGGGCATAGGCCCGCGCCAGGTCTTCCGGAGCGGCAGCGAAGGCCGTTGCCACGCGCGTTGCCGAGCGCTCGAGGTGCGTGCGCAGGTCCTGGTTCATGAGCGCCGTCCTTTCTGCTTACGCGTCATCAGCGACGCCAGGAGATCGGAATACACCAAGCCGCGCAGGCTATCTTCGCGAGCCAGGCCACCGCCGTGGAAGAGGCCTTCGAGGATGAATTCCTGCCACAGCTGGGCTTCCTCGGGAGGATGCTTGAGGAGCGTGAGCGCGATCTCGGCGAGATCGGGGACCTGGGCTAGGGCCTGGGCATGTTCGGCATCGCTGGTGCGATCGCTGAGCACCACGCGGTTGCCGTCGGCGAACCACCGCAGGATACCCTTCCATGGGCCTTTGTCGCGCTCGTCCTCGTCATCGGTGATCACCGGTGGCAGGCGCTCGTTCCACAGCGTCTTGGTGGCTTCGCCGAGCACGTGCCAGCCGACCTTGAGCGGGCCTTCCTGCTCGCCCTCATAGGCCAGCTCGATCTTCCCGGTCATCGCCGCCAGCGTTGCCGGCAGATCAACCAGGCGCGCTCGCGGCTGGCGTTCACCCCAGCGCAACCCGCGCACCAGGACATTGGCATGCAGCAGTTCGCGGGCGGCTACGGTAAGTCGCGCGCTGACGCCGCTGGCAGCATCGACGAACTCGCTGTGCCGGGCGGCGCGCGCGGCTTCCTCGATGAGGTGGTCGAAAAGCTCGGGGATCACCGGCATCACCCCGGCGGCGCTGTCGAGAGCGGACTCCTGACGGAGAATCGCCACGCCTTCGTCGCGGGTCTTGGGGTAGTGGGTCAGGACCTGGCTGCCGATGCGATCTTTGAGAGGAGTGATAATCTGTCCGCGCGAGGTGTAGTCCTCAGGATTGGCGGTGAACACCAGCATCAGATCGAGCGGTAGGCGCAGGGGGATGCCGCGGATCTGCACGTCCTGCTCTTCGAGGATGTTGAACAGCGCGACCTGGATGCGCGGGCTGAGGTCGGGCAATTCGTTGATACAGAAGATGCCGCGATTGGTCCGTGGAACGATGCCGAAGGTCACCGCCCGCAGGTCGCCGAGATCGTAGCCCTCGCGATGAGCGCGGATCGGATCGATGTCGCCGATGAGGTCGGCGACGGCGACGTCGGGAGTGGCGAGCTTTTCGCCGTAGCGATCGTCGCGCGTCAACCATATGACCTGGGCAGCATCGCCATGGATCGAGATCAGCTCCTCGGCCACCGCGCCGACCGGCGCCAGGGGGTGTGAACGCAGCGGATCGCCGGCCAGGGCCGGCACGCGCTCATCGAGAAACGCCGACAAAGCCCGGGCTAAACGCGTCTTCGCCTGTCCGCGCAGGCCGAGCAGCAAGAGGTCATGGCCAGCGAGGATGGCGTTGACCACCTGCGGGATGACGGTGTCGGCGTAGCCGATCAGACCCGGGAAGAGCTCATCATACGAGGTCCCGCGGGCGAGCGCCGCGACAAGGTTCGCGCGCAGCTCCTGCTTGACGGTGCGCGGCGCGTAGGCGGGTTGTTGGGCGATATCACCACGGGTAGTAGTCATGCTTCTATCTCAGGCATCGGCAGCCCGAGACAACCATCTCTTGGCGCCGCAGCTCGAAAACGTCCATCCGCAGCCGGGGCACTTATTCCAGCGGCGGCGAGCGGATGACCACATCCGGCTCGATCTGCTCACCGCGCCGTAAACCATGGAAATTCATGGTCCAGCCATAGGTGTAGCTGCCGACCGTGGTGGGGAATTCCCAGCGCAGAGTGACCTCGCGGGATTCCCCGGGGGCGAGTTCGATGCGCGCGGCCTTGGCCTCGGTCTGCTCGACGGTGCCCGTCCATGGCGTCCACGACGAACGTACCGGACCATCGGCGGTCTGCTTGAGGCTGGCGGTTTCAAGGGTGATCTGCACGGCTTCCGGGCCGCTGCGCAACGCCACAAGGGGCACCGTGCCGCGGTTCACGAAGCGCACCGTGGCATAAAAATGCCGCTGGCTTTGCTTAAAATACAGCAGCTTGGCGCTGATCTGGGCGATCTCGACGGTGGGCGCGCCCTCGACGGTATAATAGCGCTCGATGCGCGTCGGCGAACACGCGCAGAGGGCCACGAGGCCGAGAAGGATGCCGGTACAAAGCAGCTCACGCATGGGGGCAAGTCTATAGCAACCAGGCGCCATGCCACCCGCGCTTGCCCCGGTCGCTGGCGGACGCACAACGCTGGCCATGGACCAGGATCCCAGCCGGCGTTTATCGTTCACGATCGAGAAGCAGATCCGTGACCAACGCGTGGATGCGCTCGGACGAATACACGCCGCCTACGAGCAGCTCGCGGAAGCCCTGATCGAGGGCGCGCGCGGCCGCGGCTGGCTGGGCAGTGATCCGCTCGAAGCCCTGCGCGTGGTCCTCGCCCCGGACCCGGAAATGCAGCGTCTAGGCTCCGCTACCGGCGACCTGTGGTTGGCGTTCTTCGCCTGTTTTCGCTCCGATGAACAGGCCTTCGAAGCGCAATCCTTTCGCGCCCAGGCTGATGAGCTGAACCGCCGCCTGGCGCTAGTTCCGGCGGGAGGACGCCCTGATCAGCAGCTGACCTTGGATCTGCTGGTGGCGCTCGAACAGCTCTGGCATCAGCGTCACGCAGTGATCAACCAGCGCCTTGATCAGCTCATCGGCGACCTCGGCAATCATCAGGCGCAGCTCGGCTCGGCGCAGCTCTCGACGGCCCATGCCCAGGATGAGCTCGGCCGCGCCATGCAGGTCCTCGAAGGTGCGGCGCTCGCCGCCGGCCTGGCCCTGCCCACTGACGAACAGCCGCTCGATCGCCTGACGCGGATCCTCGCCCACTATCGAGGCTTGAGCCAGGCGGCCGAAACCGCCACCCGTGAGACCACGCGGGCCTTCGCGTTGTTCATCACGGCCGTGCGCGCCGTCGCCACCCGTGGCGAGATGCCACCCTTGCCGCCCGAGGCCCAGGCCGTG
>JBILBP010000192.1:0-5558 GCA_044353645.1 Planctomycetota bacterium
AGCCGCGAGTCGGCATCCTTCAAGCAGTGCCGTTATCCGCTCTCGTAGCGGTGAAGCGTTACGACCCGAGCCAGATCATGACCGCCATGCGGATGAAGGTCTCCTGACCGGAGTAGGTCGCCGATTGCGAAGTTGGGGTGCTGCCGCTGCCGCTGTAACCGTTGACGGTGAGCGTGCCGCTGGTCCACAGCTGCAGGCCGGCCCCGAGCGAGGCTTCAAAGCGACGCCCGAGTACCAGCCGCGCATCGGCACCGACGGCGGCGGCGTAGCGTATGCCGGGAACCTCATCGACGATGCGTACCTGATTGGTCTGCACGTCATCGATCGACAATTCATGGCGGGCGATGCCGGCGCGGATGAAGGGGGCGAGAGAGAGATCCACCGCCGCCTGGCGAGGATCGTCGGCGAGGTGCACGGCGAGCGCGCACTGCAGGTCGAATCCCAGGCTGCGATCCTTGAGCGTGCCGTGGGGCGTATCACCCTCGCGCCAGTCGCCATAGAGGTCGATGCCGCCGACCGTCTCGACCTGCTGCAGGCCGTTGATGCGCGTGCGCAGGGTGAGCGCGGTGCGGTCGCCGTGATCCCAGTCGAAACGTTCACTGCCAAGGCGGAAATCGCCGCTCGCCAGAGGTTCATAGATGAGGCCGATGGCGACGTCCTGCCGGCCAATAGTATAATGCTCGACTGCGGATAATTCAGCACTTTCAACGGCGATGAGGGCTAAAAGCAGCGTGCCGGAGGCGCGGATCATGGATTGTGTTTCCTGGAACTTTGTATAAATCCCCCGCCTATGAAATCCACTGCCTCGGCCCTCGTGGCCTTCTTCCTCGTCTCGCCCGTTGCCTTCGCCGCCGAGGAGACGAAATCGTCCCAATCCTTGGATCTGCGTGATCAGGCCGTCGCCCAGACCGGTCTGGATCCGACCCTGGTGCGGACCAGCCTCGGAGGCAGCTTCCGCAGCAACACCAACCATGACAGCGGCTCAGATACCAACCGCTGGGTGGCCACTGGTGCGCTTGCCAAGGACCACCTTTCGCTCGCCGGCGAAGTCCCGCTCTATGTACGCTACAACCCGGGCGCCGGCGACACCGTCAGCGGCTTCGGGGACGTGCTCCTGCGCGGCCAGGCACGCTACCTGATCGAAGGTGCACGCGTGGCGGCGGTGCTCGAGGCCTCGCTCAATACTTCGACCAAAGACCTTGGCGCGCAAGCCAACGTGATCACCCCCGAACTCGCCGTCAGCAAGCACCTCGACGAGAAGCACACCGTCACCGGCCAGCTGCGCTGGTCCTTCGAGGCTGGTCGTGAAGACGACGTCGATGACACCAATCTCGGCGAGCTGCGCGCCGGTCTGCTGAGCATGTGGGGTGTCGAAGGCTTCACCAAGTTCGAAGGCCGCATCGATCGCGACTACGTGCACAACGAGAACGCTCTCACTGCCGTCGCCGCCATCGGTCGCAATTTCGATCTGCATCACACCGCCTACCTCGAGACCACCCAGACACTCAGTCATGACGCGCGTAATCGTCGCGGTTGGGACATTAATCTGACCTATCGGTATTCTTTCTGAGGATTGGTTGACGCCGCCGCGAGCGACTTTTACAGCTTGCGACGCTTGCAGTTCGCGGCCCGGGCGTAGTCTGCCGCCGTGCGGTCATCATGGATCATGTCGATCGTGCTCTGCCTGACGCTGGCGCTCGGCAACGGCGCCTGCCTGCAGGTCATTGCCTGGGCCGGGATGCTGGCGACGCGCACCGCTGATCAGGGGTTGTCCAACGCCGTCGAATCGACCTTCAGCGGCAAGCGTCCGTGCCAGTTGTGCTGCGTGGTCGCTGCGCTCGATCGGCAGGACGATGCTGGTGCGCCCCCGACCGCTACCAAAAAAATGGTTAAAGCCGATTTGTTTGCCCCGGTGGTGGCGATCGAGGTCGTCGGATGGAGTGGCAAGGTCGTTCGTCCCCCTCTGGTTGACCACCGCCTGCCGGTGAGGCTCCTGGCTCCGCCGGAACCGCCGCCGCCCCGTCAGGGCTGAGCGCTCTTCCGTTGTCGCCTGCCCCGCACGCGTCGTGCAGGGCGTTGCGCAGCGGTTTCCACGCTTTGCCCGCATCGGCTATCGTGCCGATGAAATCACATGTTTTTTCGTTCTTCGACACTCCTGGCGATGGCCGCCGGGGTTCCCATCACTATTTTTTCGGCCGAGGCCCAGTCGCCGCCGACACCGGTCGTACCGCTGGTGATCACTGCCAGCGGCGCCGCCGAGGATGCCGTGATCCTGCCGGTGACGGTGAACACGGTGACGTCCGCACGCGCGGTCGACAACCGTGCGCAGTGGATCGGCGAGACCCTCAATCAGGTCCCCGGCGTCTACGACGCCGCGCTGCGCGGGGTCGTCGACGCGCCGTCGATTCGCATGCCGCTGACTTACGATAATTATTACCTCTACCTGCAGGACGGGGTTCCTTTGCAGTCGAGTCTGTCCTACAAACACTCGGCCTTGGCCTTTTCCAGCGCCCTGACTTCCGATGGCGGGATGGAAATCCTCAAGGGACCGGGCACGGCGTTGTATGGCTCGGATGCGGTCGCTGCCGTCATCAATGTCACCAGTCGCGAGCCGACGCGGGAAGCCAGCGGCAGGGTGCGCGTCGGGGGCGGCATGTTCGGCGCTCGCGAAGTCCGCGCCGAACACAGCGATCGGCTCACCGACGAGCAGTCCGGACGCGTGGCGGCGGCTTACGAGGGTGATGATGGCTGGCGCGACAACACCGGCTGGGAACGCGTTCAGGGCCTCGCTCGTCATCGCTATGAGACCGCCGCGACACGGGTCGATACGATCGTCACCGCCACCCGTTTCCGCACCGAAATGGCCGGTCCATTGGATCGCGCGACCTTCGAGAACGACCCTACCAGCAGCGGCCTGCAGCCGGGTGTCGATCCCGCGGCCGCCGTCGAGACGGCAACCTATGCCCGTCTCAGCAGCGCCGTGCAGCAGCGCCTGGGGAGCGGCCTGAGCCTGGAGGTGACGCCCTATGTCCGGCGTATCGACAGCTCCTACCTGGAGGTGTGGGCTCCGGATACCACACCGCTCGATACCAGTGTGACCGAGACTCTCGGGGCTCTCGCGCGTCTGCGCTCCCGGCCGTGGTCGGGGGGTGAGCTGATCCTGGGAACTGACGGCGAGTCCTCTCGGCTCGCCTATACCAGTGAACAGACCCGTCCGACGGTCACCGGCATCTACGGTGCCCTTACCTCCTACCAGGGCGTGAACTACGATTACACCGTCGATTATCGTAATATCGCACCTTACATTCAGCTACAGCAGATGCTCGGCGAGCACCTGCTGATCAGCGCCGGTCTGCGCTATGACCAGGCGCGCTACGATTATCGCAACCATCTTGGGCCGACCACCGATCCCGATGATTTCGTCTATCGCCCGGCGAGCCGCGTCGACGATTTTCATCAGGCCAGTCCCAAGCTCGGCGTCACGTACCTGCTCACCGACGAACAGTCACTGTTCGGCCGCTATGCGCATGGCTTCCGTCTGCCGACCGCGGCTTCGCTGTATAACCTCGGTCATGGCCAAACGGCCTTCACCCTGACGCCGGAGCGCTTCGATAGTTATGAGCTCGGCTACAAGGGCCGGCAAGAGGACCTCGCCGATTGGGAGCTCGACGGCTATTGGGTCGAGTCCCGCGATGGTATCGTTCCTGGTGTCTCGACCGCGGCCGGTGAGATCAGCGCCAACGGCGGGCGTCGCCGCTATCGCGGCCTTGAGGCCGGCGGCAATCTCCGCCCGGGTGGCGGGATCGAGCTGGGGGCCAGCTACGCGCATACCTTTCATCGCATCGTGCAATGGCTGTCAGCCGGCGATGATCCCCGCGACGGTCATATCCCGCAGGGAGCGCCGGAGAATCTCGCCAATGGTCGTATCGCCTGGCGACCCGAGCCGTTGCCGGCGTTGCGGGTCGAGGTCGAGAACCAATGGCTCGGTCAATGGTGGATCGATGATGAGAACACCGAGCAGACGCCGAACGTCGTACTGTGGAATGTGCGGGCTTCGTATCAGCTGAGCCGCCGGTGGTCGATCGATGGCAAGGTCCTCAACCTCTTCGACCGGCATTACGCGGCCACCGCCGAAAATTCCTATGGTGCCGACAACTTCCGGCCGGGAGCTCCGTTCACCGCCGCTGGCGGTATGGAGGCGACCTGGTGATTCCGGACACGACGGCCGCTCGTGCCGGGCGCATGCTGCTGTGGCGCTGGCATGGCATCGCCGGCCTGCTGGTGGCGCCGCTGCTGCTGATCCTGGCGCTCACCGGCGCGGTGTATCTGTTCCGCTGGGAGGTCGATCGCTGGTGTCATCCGACCTTGTTCGCGCCGGTGGTCGGGACCGCGAGCGCCACCTATGCCCAGCAGTTGCAGGCAGTGGCCGAGGCTTTTCCCAGCTACCAGGCCGAGTCGGTGGCGATCGATCCCGAGCATGCGTGGCCAACCGAGGTCGTCATCCGCGATCTCACCGGCGCGACGCGGACGGTGCTGGTCGATCCCGCCACCGCCCACGTGCGCGGGAGCTTGGCCGATGATCAGCGCTGGACCGCCATCGCCATTCACGTGCATCGCGATTTGTTCGCCGGCACGCCTGGGCGGGTGCTGCTTGAGCTGGCGGCGAGCTGGGCGGTGATCCTCGTGCTGAGCGGCGTGTGGCTGTGGTGGCCGGTCACGAGTCAGCGTGTCCAGGGGTTGTTCGTGCCCAGCCAAGGCCGCGACCTGCGCTGGTGGCATGTGACGCCGGGAGTCGTCCTGGCGCCGGCGATGCTGATGCTCGTGCTCAGCGGTCTGCCGTGGACCGTGGTCTGGGGGCGGCTCTACGAGCAGGCCACCACGGCGCTCGGCTCGGGCTTTCCCAGCGAGGTTTTCTGGCAACGCCCGCGCAGCGCGCTCGCCGCCAGCACCTCGCCATTGAGCATCGATGACGTGCTGCATGCCGTCGAAGGCCGAGGCTTTCCGACGGCGCTGGTCATCGATCTGCCACGCACGGTCGGCGAGAGCTGGGTCATCCACGGGCAGATGGGTCGCGATCCGTTGCGTAGCCGCTGGACCTTTGTCGATCCCCACGATGGCCGCATTCTCTACGAGCGCTCGTGGGCCGATATCGGCACGCTCGCCCGCCCGGCGACGATCGGCGTCTCGTTGCACATGGGGCTGCTCTTCGGTCCGTGGAATCGACTGCTGTGCTTGGCCGGTTGCATCGGGATCGCGGCGGCGGCGATCAGCGGGCCGCTGTTGTGGTGGCAACGTCGTCGTCGGGGCATGCATCTGCCGCGCGTGACCTGGCGTGACCTGCCACGACGCCTGTGGCTGGCGGTCGTCATCGTTCTGGCGCTGCTGCCGGTGGCGGCAGTGGGGGCGGTGGTCGTGGTGCTCATCTCGTGGGTGTGGCAGAAAGTCGAGAGGGCGTGAACCTGCCAAAGGTTGAGGCATCTATGAGCCCTTCGGAAATAGGCACCTAGGCGGCGTTCCTGGGGGCGCGGGCGACTCGCCCGCGATATCTCGTCAGCGAA